>JAYUQJ010000393.1:0-3215 GCA_043756825.1 Betaproteobacteria bacterium
ACGGCGGCGTCACGGGCAGCACGCGAGAGCCCGGCTGCGCTGGCATTGTGAGCCCAGCCGCGCGCCGCAAGCGGC
Source organism: Betaproteobacteria bacterium (assembly GCA_043756825.1). Taxonomy (GTDB): domain Bacteria; phylum Pseudomonadota; class Gammaproteobacteria; order Burkholderiales; family Burkholderiaceae_C; genus Pseudaquabacterium. The sequence continues at coordinate 76 of JAYUQJ010000393.1, forward strand.
TGCTCAAGTGCCGGCTTGACTCCATACCCACTGGTTGGTTTAATGGTTTTACGCGCCGATCCCGGCCCCACCCCACTGGCCACCACCCCACTGGCCACCACCCCATGGACACGCCCCCCCCACCCGGCACAGGCCAAGTTGCTGGACGCCGCCCTGCAGGTGATCCGCAGCAAGGGCTATGCCGCCACCACGGTGGACGAGGTGTGCCGGGCGGCGGGCGTGACCAAGGGCAGCTTCTTCCACCACTTCAGGGGCAAGCAGGCGATGGTGCTGGCGGCGGTGGACCACTGGAACAGCGGCACCGGCGGCCTGTTTGCGCAAGCGCCCTACCAGCACTTGGCCGACCCGCGTGACCGGGTGCTGGGCTACCTGGATTTCCGGCGCGCGCTGCTGCGCGGCGATGCGCCTGACTACACCTGCCTGCTGGGCACCCTGGTGCAAGAGACCTTCGACAGCCATCCACCACTGCGCGCGGCGTGCGAGCAGGGCATCACCGCCCATGCGCGGCAGGTGGCCGGCGATATCGCTACGGCCAAGACCCGGTATGCCCCTGGGGCAAGCTGGGACCCGCTGACCCTGGCCCTGTTCACCCAGGCCACGCTGCAGGGCGCCTTCGTGCTGGCCAAGGCCCAGGGCAGCCCGGCCATCGTGGCCCAGTGCATCGACCATTTGCGACAGCATGTCGCCCACCTGCTGGGGGCCGACGACGCCCCCGCCACGCCCGAAAGGCCCATCCCATGAACTATGTCGACGGATTCGTCTGCGCCGTGCCCACCGCCAACCGCGAGGCCTACCTCCAGCATGCCCAGGACGCGGCCGCGGTCTTCAAGGAGTTCGGCGCCTTGAGCGTGGTCGAGTGTTGGGGTGACGATGTGCCCGAGGGCAAGCTCACCAGCTTCCCGCTGGCGGTCCAGCGCAAGGCCGACGAGACGGTGGTGTTCTCCTGGATCACCTGGGCCTCGCGCGCCGACCGCGACGCAGCCTGGGCCAAGGTGATGGCCGATCCGCGCATGCAGCCGGGCGTCAATCCCATGCCCTTCGACGGCAAGCGCCTGATCTATGGCGGATTCGAGATGCTGATGCAGGCCTGAAGCCGCGCAGCGTCGCCACCCCAGCCATCTGCCCGAGCCGGAGAACGCCATGCCCGCCGCCACCGCCCGCCACGAACTGGTGCTCACCCGCCTGATCCCGGTGCCCCGCGACAAGCTGTTCCGCTGCTGGACCGAGCCGGCGCTGATCACCCGGTGGTTCACGCCGCCACCCTGGAAGACCATCGCCGCCGACATCGATGTGCGCGCCGGCGGCGCCAGCCTGATCACGATGCAAGGCCCCGACGGCACCCTGATGCCCAACCCCGGCCAGTACCTGGAGGTGGTGCCCGGGCGGCGGCTGGTGTTCACCGACGCCTACCTGGGCGACTGGGTGCCGTCGGCCAAGCCCTTTTTCACCTGCGTGCTCAGCTTCGACGACGAAGACGGCCAGACCCGCTACACCGCCCGTGCGATGCACTGGACCGCCGAAGACTGTGCGGCCCACGACAAGATGGGCTTCCACGCGGGTTGGGGCATCGCCACCGACCAGCTGGCCGCGCTGGCCGCCACGCTCTGAACCCTGCGATCGCCGCCGCCGGGCAACGCCGCCCAGATGCTGGCGCTGCCGCGCCCGCCCTCAGCCGACGGCGGGTGGGTCGAGCAACTTGAGCCGCTGCACCTTGCCCGACGGCCCGCGCGGCAGTGCCGCCAGGAGGCGGATCTGCTTGGGCGTCTTGTAGCGACCGAGCTGCTGCTCGCAGAAGGCGCGCAGCACGGCCTCGTCGGCTGTCATGCCGTCGCGCAGCACCACGCAGGCCAGGATCTCCTGCCCATAGACCCGGTCGGGCATGCCCACCGCAGCGGCCTCCAGCACCGCCGGGTGGCGCAGCAGCGCCTCGTCGATCTCGCGCGGCGCGATGTTCTCGCCGCCCTTGATGATCAGCTCCTTGATGCGCCCGGTGACGAAGAAGAAGCCGTCGCTGTCGCGGTGGCCCAGGTCGCCGGTGCGCAGCCAGCCGTCGGGCGTGAAGCTCGCGGCCGTGGCCTCGGCGTCCTTGTAGTAGCCGCGCATGACGTTGGGGCCGCGGATCGAGATCTCGCCGGTTTGCCCATCGGGCAGGGGTTGCAGCGCGGCATCGATCACGCACGCTTCGCAGCCCGAAGCGCGGCCGACCGCGCCAAGCTTGCGCCGGGCCGGGTCCATCGGATTGCTGAACGCCGGCGCCACGGTTTCGGTCAGGCCCATGGTCTCGACGATGCCGATGCCGAAGCGGGCCTCGAAGGCGCTCAGGTGTTCAGGCGGCAGCGCGGCTGAGGCCGAGCGGCAGAAGCGCAGGCTCGCGGCCAGCCCTGCCGGCGCATCGTCGCCCTCGAGCAGGTAGGACACCATCGTCGGCACCACATTGAGCCAGGTGCAGCGGTGCTCGCGCGCCTGCGTCCAGAAACGGGCGGCAGAGAATTTCGGCGCCATCGCCAGGCTGCCGCCCGCGGCCAGCGGCGCCAGCATCGTCACCGCGAAGGCGTTGATGTGGTACAGCGGCAGCACCGCGAGCACGCGGTCATCGGCGCTCAGACGATGCTCTTCGCTGATCGCCAACGCATTGGCCGCCAGGTTGACCTGCGTCAGCATCACGCCCTTGGGCCGGCCGGTGGTGCCCGACGTGTACATCAACAGGCCGATCGCCTCCGGGCTCGGCGCGGGCGTGTCGGCGTGCTCCGGTGGCAGCGACAGGCTGTCGTGGTCGACCGCGAACACCGGCGCGCGGGGTTGCAGCGCCCTCACCTTGTCGATCCATTCACCACTGGCCAGGATCAATTTGCAGTCGCTGTGCTCGAGCACATAGCGCATCTGCTCGGGCTGTGACAACAGGTTCACCGGGTTGACGCACCAACCGCCGTGCAGCGCGCCAAGCATCAGTTGCAGGGTGCCCAGGCCGTTGGGCATCACCAGCGAGACGGTATCACCCGGCGCCAGGCCTTGCGCGCGCAGCAGCGCGGCCACACGGCCGCAGGCCGACTGCAGTTCGCCGTACGTAATCTGCTGCGCCGATTCGGTGGCCCGCGCATAGACCGCGGCGGGCCGCAGCGCCGCCTGGCGCTCGATCAGGC
>JAYUQJ010000394.1:0-8833 GCA_043756825.1 Betaproteobacteria bacterium
CGGTCTTCGAGCGGCGCGAGTTCGCTCTTGGTGGTGCTGAACAGCCACCAGCTACCGCCGCCGGCGGCGATCATCACCAGCAGCACGATCCAGCGCTGGCACAGCACGAAGCGCAGCGCGACTTCATAACGCCCGGTCATCCAGACGAGGCCGCGCTCCATGCCGCGGTCGAAAAAGTTCGGGCTCGGGTTGTGGCGCAGCAGCTTGCTGCACATCATGGGCGTCAGCGTCAGCGCGGTGAAGCCCGAGACCAGCACCGCGCCGGCCAGGGTCAGTGCGAACTCGGTGAAGAGCCGCCCGGTGCGCCCCGGCGCGAAGGCGAGCGGGGCGTACACCGCGGCCAGCGTGAGCGTCATCGCGACGATCGCGAAACCGACCTCGCGCGCGCCTTTCAGCGCCGCCTGGAACGGCGCCATGCCTTCCTCGATGTGGCGGTAGATGTTCTCCAGCATCACGATCGCGTCGTCGACGACCAGCCCGATCGCGAGCACCAGCGCGAGCAGCGTCAGCGTATTGATGGTGAACCCGGCCGCGGCCATGACGGCGAAGACGCCGATCAGGCGGACCGGGATCGTGACCAGCGGGATCAGCGAGGCGCGCAGCGTGCGCAGGAAAACGAACACCACCAGCGCGACCAGGCCGACCGCCTCGGCGATGGTGCGGTACACCGACTTGATCGATCGGTCGATGAAAACCGAGTTGTCGTTGGCCTGCTGCACCTTCACGCTGGCCGGCAGGTCCTGCTGGATCTTGGGCATCAGCTCGTAGACCCCCGCCGAGACCTCGAGCGGGTTGGCGGTCGCCTGGCGGATCACGCCCATCGACACCGCCGGCACGCCGTTCAGCCGCACGCTGGAGCGCTCGCTGGCCGGCGCCTGCTCGATCCGCGCCACGTCTTTCAGGCGCACCGTCATGCCACTGGCCTGCTTGAGCGCCACTTCGCCAAACTGGGCCTCGGTATTGAGGTCGGTACGGGCGGTGATGTTGAACTCGCGCTGCTGGCTCTCGATGCGGCCGGCCGGCACCTCCAGGTTCTGCTTGCGCAGCGCGTCCTCCACGTCCTGCACGGTCAAGCGGTAGGCGGCCAGGCGGTCGGGGTCCAGCCAGACGCGCATCGCATACTTGCGGTCGCCATTGATCTGCACATCAGCCACGCCCGGCACGGTCTGCAGCCTGGGCTTGACGATGCGGCTGACCACATCGGTGATGGCCAGCGAGCTCATCGTATCGCTGGAGAACACCAGCCACAGCACCGGGAAGGCATCGGCCTCGACCTTGGCGATCACCGGTTCGTCGATCGCTGCCGGCAGGCGCGCACGTACCCGCGAGACCCGGTCGCGCACGTCGGCGGCGGCCGAGTCGGGGTCCTTGCTGAGCTTGAAACGGGCGGTGATCTGGCTTTGCTCGGCGCGCGAGATCGAGGTCAGGATCTCGATGCCATCGATGCCGGCGATCGAATCCTCCAGCGCCTTGGTCACCTGCGACTCGATCACCTCGGACGAGGCGCCGATCAGCCGGGTCGAGACATTGACCACCGGTTCGTCGATGCGCGGGTATTCGCGCACCGACAGCTTGTTGAAAGACACCGCGCCCAGCAGCACGATCATCAGCGACAGCACGGTGGCAAACACCGGGCGCCGAATCGAGACCTCAGAGATTTTCATCGGCTTCGCTCCTGCAGCGCCGCACCGCCAGCGGTCTCATGGCGCCGACGCGGGGCCGGCAGCCAGCGCGCCCGAGGCCCCCCGGCCCGCAGACGACGCAGCGGGGCGTTGCGCGCCGCCCGGCCGGTTGATGTCGACCACCCGCACCGGCAGGCCATCGGCCCGCATCAGCCGGGCCTGGCCGGCCAGCACCACGGTGTCGCCCTCGGCCACGCCGGTCAGCAGCTCCGCCTTGCCATCGGCACGCTGGCCAATCATGGCCTGTACCCGCTGTGTCACCTGGCCCTGGGCGCCCGTCACCAGCTTGACGATGAACTGCTTGTCGCCCTGCGGCACCAAGGCCTCCTCGGGCACCACCAGCGCAGCCTCGCGCACCGAGAACACCACCCGGGCCCGCGCGAACATGCCACTGCGCAGCTTGCCGTCGGCATTGGCCAAGCGCGATCGCACCAGCACCGACCGGCCATTGGCGTCCAGCTGCGAATCCAGCGCCACCACTTTGGCCTGGTAGGTCGGCCCGGGCACCGCATCCACCGTCAGATCGACGATCTGACCCGCCTTGATCTGGCCCAGGTAGCGCTCGGGCAGCCGGAAATCGACCCACACCGAGGAGTTGTCCTCGATATTGACCAGGTCGGCGCCGTCCTTGACATAGTCACCGATGTTCACGCTGCGCAGGCCGGTGACGCCATCGAACGGCGCCAGCACCCGCATGCGCAGCAACTGGGCCTGGGCCAGCGCCACCTGGGCCTGGGCCACTTCCAGCACGGCCGCGTTCTGATCGACCGCACTCTGGCTGACAAAGGCCTGGGCCTGCAGCTCGCGACTGCGCTGCAGGTTGGTGCGGGCGATGCCCGCCTGGGCGTCGGCCTGGCGCAACTGGGCCTGCTGCAGCGTGTCGTCCAGTTGCACCAGCAACTGGCCGCGCTGCACCCGCTGGCCGTCGGCGAAGCCCAGCTTGACGATGCGCCCACTCACCTCGGGCCGCATCATCACGCCCTGGTTGGACCGCAGCGAGCCCACCGCCGTGGCGTCGCTTTCCAGCCGCATGCGGCTGACCTTGCCTACCTCCACTGCGACTGGCGCGCCGGCCCCGGCACCTGCACCGGCGGCCCCAGCCACGGCCCCACCGGTGGGGCGGCCCTCGCCCACCGCAGGCGTACCCGAAGGCGCGGTTGCGCCAGCCCGGGCCGGAGCGCCGCCCGCCGCACTGCGGTTTTGCAACCACCATGCGCCGGCCAGGGCCAGTCCCAGCCCGACCACCACCACCGCCCTTAGTTTTCTCATCGCTTCACTGAATCGCCCGTCCATCACTGTAGCGGCGCAACAGGCCCTTGTTTTATCCGCCCAGACGCACCAGGTCCACGCCACGGTTGGCAAGCGCATCGGCGCGCTCATTGCCCGGGTCGCCGGCGTGGCCCTTGACCCAATGCCACTGCACCTGGTGCTGTGCCACCAGCGCATCCAGCTGTTGCCAGAGTTCGATGTTCTTGACCGGCTTGTTGTCGGCGGTGCGCCAGCCGCGCTTCTTCCAGCCGTGAATCCAGGTGGTGATGCCGTTCTTGACGTATTCGCTGTCGGTGTATACCGCCACCAAGGCGGGCCGCTTGAGCAGGCCGAGCGCCTCGATGACCGCAGTCAACTCCATGCGGTTGTTGGTGGTGGAGGGCAGGCCGCCGAACAGCTCTTTCTCGTGCCCACCCCAACGCATCCAGGCGCCCCAGCCGCCCGGTCCCGGGTTGCCCTTGCAGGCCCCATCGGTGTAGATCACCACCGGCTCGGCAGCAGCCTGCAGGGCCTCGTTGGTGCTGTCTTGCTTCATTCAGGAGTCCGATTTCTCAGATCGACAACGCGTGCACGCGCCACCACGGCCGGTGCGGCCTGCGGCTTGACCTGACGCTGGCGCGCCAGGCCCACCAGGCGCATGCCGCGCACGCGCTTGACCGCCTCCACCAGGTAGACCGCACCCAGCACGGGCCAGACCCGCTGGCCGGCTTGCTCGATCCAGGCCAGCCGGGCCAGGCCGGCGGCCGACCCGAAAGGCGGGCGCCAGCAGCCAAATCGCCCACGTTCCACTTCAAAGCCCAGCAGGCGCAGCCAGTCGCGCACCCGCCCGTACCCGATGAACTCGCCCGCACTGGGCAGGTAGAGCGGCCCGCTGCCGCCCAGGCGCTGGCGCCAGTGGCCGGCGCCCTGGCGCAGGCCCCACAGGCTGGCGGGGTTGAAGCCAACGATCACCACCCGGCCCTCCGGGCGCAACACGCGTTCGACCTCGCGCAGCGTGTCGTGCGGGTCGCGGGCCAGTTCCAGCGCATGCGGCAACACCACCAGGTCCAGGCTCTGGTTGGGAAAGGGCAGCGCCTCGAAATCGCAGTGCAAGGTGGCGCCTTCGACCAGGGGCAGCAAGGTCGCCAGACCGGCCTCCACGGGCGGCAGCAAATCAGACTGGGGCGCAGGCTCGCGCATCGACTCGCTGGCCACCCAGCGGTGCGGCATGCGGTTGGCGCGCAGCGCCTCCAGTTCGACCAGGCCCAGCTGCAGGGCGTGGAAGCCGAAAATGTCGGTCACCGTGCGGTCCAGTTCGCGCTGTTCCCAGTCCAGCAGGTAGCGCCCGGGTGGGCTCTGAAGCCACTGGGCCAACTCTATAATCGACGGATTGCGCACCATGAAAAATTCAGCCCTGTCCGCTCTGTCAGACAACCGTCTCTGGATGTTGCACGATGGCCACCCGGCCATCGTTGCAGGTTCAGGCGATGCGGTGCCCGTACCGGCGGCGCTCGTTGCCCGGGGGCTCGCACTGCCCACCATTCTAGTGACGCACGCCCTCACGATCAGGTGGGCGGCCCCCATGCGCTGCGCTCGCGCGCGGCAGGTCTGCCCACGGTGACCGCGTCGAGCGCCTTGACGCGCGCGGTCAAGCCCCTCACGCGCTGCGACAGCCCCGGCGCGATCACTAGCGCCCAGCAGCTTGGCACGGCCGGCACCAGCGGGCCGGCCGTGCCGGGCGAATTGCGCAAATGGAAGAACAGCACTCGATGACCCCTGCCCTGCGCCAGCCCTCGCCCGCCACCCGCCCTGCGGATCACCCGCGCTTGAAGGGCCTGCTGGGCGCTTGCGCCAGCGCTTGCCTGGTCCTGGGCTGTGCCCAGACACCCGTCGTCGGCACCCCGCCCACCGCGCCGGCGCCGGTGGACGCCGCGCCTGCGGCCACGGCCCAGCCCAGTGCTGCGCTGGCCGCCGCCCTGGCCACCTTGCCCGCAGGCGTCGGCCCGGTACCGGGCAGCACCAGCACCAGCACCCCCGCTGCGCTGGCCAATGCCCTGGCCCTGCTGAACAAGGCCGAGGCCGAGGTGGCAACCATCGCCATCGACCCGCTCGACCCGACGCGCCGCCCCGACCTGGACGCCGCTGCCGCGCGCACCGACCTGTGGGCCCGGGTGCGCATCGGCCTGGCCGTGCCCAACCTGGACAACGACCATGTGCGCAAATGGGAGCAGTGGTACGGCAGCCGGCCGGATTACGTGCAGCGCATGACCGAACGCGGTGGCCGCTACCTCTTCCACATCGTCGAAGAAGTCAACAAGCGCGGGCTGCCCACCGAACTGGCCCTGCTGCCCTTCATCGAGAGTGCCTTCAACCCGCAGGCCATGTCCAGCGCCAAGGCGTCGGGCATGTGGCAGTTCGTGCCGGCCACCGGGCGCGATTTCTCGCTGCGCCAGAACGTCTTCCGCGATGACCGGCGCGACGTGCTGGCCTCCACCCGCGCGGCGCTCGACTACCTGCAGACACTGCACAAGATGTTCGGCGACTGGCATTTGGCGCTGGCGGCTTACAACTGGGGCCAGGGCAGCGTCGGCAAGGCGATCGCGCGCAACCAGCGTGCCGGCCTGCCGACCGACTACGCCAGCCTGCAGATGCCGGACGAAACCCGCAATTACTACCCCAAGCTGCAGGCCGTCAAGAACATCGTGCTGCGCCCCGATGCCTACGGCATCACGCTGCCGCCGCTGCGCAACCATCCCTACTTCGTCTCGGTGGCGCTCGCCCGCGACATCGACGTGGACATGGCGGCCCGGCTGGCCGGGCTGCCGCTGGAGGCGTTCAAGCAGCTCAACCCGCAGATGAACAAGCCGCTGATCATGGCGTCGATCACACCTCAGGTTTTGCTGCCTTATGACAATGCCAACCGCTTCGTGCATGCGGTCACCGCCCACCGGGGCGCGCTGGCCACCTGGACCGCCTGGCAGGCGCCGCGCACCCTGCGCCCGGCCGAAGCCGCCACGCTGACCGGCATGGCCGAAGCCCAGTTGCGCGAGGTCAACAATATCCCCAAGGGCATGCTGGTCAAGGCCGGCTCCACCTTGCTGGTCTACCGCTCGGCTCAACGCCAGACCGATGTGGCCGAACAGGTGGCCGAGCAGGCTACGCTGGCCCTGGCGCCCGACCGCCCCCCTGGCAAGCGCATCAGCTTCAGGGCCGGCAAGCAAGGCGACAGCGTGCTGGCCATCGCCCGGCGCTACAAACTGGCGCCGCAGCTGGTGGCGCAGTGGAACCAAACCACGGCCAACGGCAGCTTCAAGCCTGGGCAGGTCGTGACGGTGGTGGTGGCCCAGCCTGCCAAGGCCGGCCTGCGCCTGGCCAGTGCAAAAGCCAAGGGTGGGACGGCACGCCGCCTGGCCGCACCCGGCCCCACGGCACGCCACCGCTGACCTCCGGCGCGAGCCACGCCACCCGCACCCGCGAAGCCACGCGCTGGCGGGTGGCCCTCAGCGCCGGTCGCTCAATGCATGAGCCAGGGTCGACAGGTCGACATACTCCAGCTCGCTGCCCACTGGCACGCCGCGCGCCAGCCGGGTGACTTGCAAGGCATTGCCATCGCCCGCCTTGAGCTGGCGCAGGGCCTGGGACAGGACCTGGGCGGTGGCCTCGCCTTCGGCAGAAAAACCAGTGGCCAGGATCACCTCGCGCACCGTGCCGTCGGCAGCGCGGTCCAGCAAGGGGTGTAGGCCGATGTCGGCCAGGCCGATGCCGTCCAAGGGTGACAGACGCCCCATCAGCACGAAGTACAGACCCCGGTAACTGCCACTGCGCTCCATCGCCGCCTGGTCAGCGGGGTTCTCCACCACCAGCAGCAACTGGGTGTCGCGCGTGGCGTCGCTGCAGGTCTGGCAGACGCGGGCCTCGGTAAAGGTGTGGCAGCGCTCACAGTGCTGTACTGAACTGGCCGCCGACTGCAAGGCCAGCGCCAGGCGCTGAGCGCCCTCGCGGTCATGTTGCAGCAGGTGGTAGGCCATGCGCTGGGCCGACTTGACGCCCACGCCGGGCAACAGGCGCAGCGCTTCGATCAGGCCTTCGAGGCTGCGCTCGGCCACCGCGTCAGAACGGAAACTTCATGCCCGGCAGCTGCGGCATCCCGGCACTGAGCCTGCCCATCTTTTCCTGGGTCGTGGCCTCGATGCGGCGGACCGCGTCGTTGAAGGCCGCCGCCACCAGGTCTTCGAGCATGTCCTTGTCGTCGGCCAGCAGGCTGGGGTCGATGGTGACGCGCTTCACATCGTGCTTGCAGGTGATCAGCACCTTGACCAGGCCGGCGCCGGACTCACCGGTCACCTCGATGCTGGCCAGTTCGTCCTGGGCCTTCTTGAGGTTGTCCTGCATGGCCTGGGCCTGCTTCATCAGGCCGGCGAGCTGGTTCTTCATCATGGTGCGGGGTTCCTGGTGTCGCGGCCATCGGCCGCCAAGGGTTTGATCGAGCCCGGCACGATGCGGGCGGTGCGGAACTGTGCCATCAGTTCGCAGACGGCCGGATCGGACTGGATGATTTGTTCGGCGGCGCTCTGCGACTCGGCGCGGGCCAGATGGTCGCGGCGTGCGATCGAGTCGAGCGGCAGACCGGGCTCCAGCAGCAACTGCACAGGCTCGCCCAGGGTCGACTGCATCGCCGCTGCCAGCTTGGCGCTGAGCGCGGGCGAACGCAGGGTCTCGCGCTCGACCCGCAGGCGCCACTGGCGTCCGCCGCCTTGCGCCGGCTGAACCGCCAGCAGTTCGGCCTGCAAGGCCAACTCGCGGGCCATCGCGGTGAGGCTGGCATCGGCAACCATCGGCCGGATCAGCGCCGACCATTGGTCGCCCAGCGCGGTGGACTGCAACGCTGCCGGGATTGCGGCAAGCGGTGGGGCGGGGGGGTCCACCCCCCCAGGTGCGGCCGTGAGCGCCGCCAGATCCGGGCCGGACAGGACCTCGTCCTCGTCGGGGACGACCTCTTCCAGCCAGGGTGGCGGGTCCTGCCCGGGACGCGCCACCGGCGCTACGGGCGCTGCCACGGCCACTGGCGGGGGCCGGGCCGGCGGCGCTGCGGCTGGCACCGGGCGGGCCGGAGCGGTGCTGCGCGCCTGGCGCGCTGTGGCTACCAGTGGTGCGGCGCGCGGCGCCGGTGCCGACGCGCCAGCGCCCGGCGCAAAGGCCAGCAGGCGCAGCAGCACCATCGTCAACCCGGCATGCTCATCTGCCACCAGGCTCAATTCAGCCCGGCCATGCACCACGATGCTGTAGAGCAGCTGGGTCTCATCGGGCGCCAGGTCGGTGGCCAAAGCCACCGCACCAGCGCTGTCGGGGTCTTGCGGATCCAGAGCCCCGGGCACGGCTTGCTGCACCGCCATCTGCTGCAGCAAGGCGGCCATTTCTTCAAGCGTGCCGGCCGCCGAAAGGCCCAGCTGGCGCAGGCCGTCGACCGTGGCCAGCACGGCCGGGCCGTCGCGCCTGGCCAGGGCCCGCACCAGCTCAAAGGCATGCGACCGGTCGACGGTGCCCAGCATCGCGCGCACACCGTCCTCCTCGAGCCGACCGGCGCCAAAGGCGATGGCCTGGTCGGTCAGCGACAGCGCATCGCGCATCGACCCGCGCGCGGCGCGGGCCAGCAGGCGCAGCGCCCCGGCATCGGCGCTGACCTGCTCGGCGTCCAGCACCGTCTGCAGATGCGCCAGCACCGTCTCGGGCGCCATCGGCCGCAGGTTGAACTGCAGACAGCGACTCAGCACCGTCGGCAACATCTTCTCGGGGTCAGTGGTGGCGAGCACGAACTTCAGGTAGTCGGGCGGCTCCTCCAGCGTCTTGAGCAGGGCGCTGAAGGCGTCCTTGGTGAGCTGGTGGGCCTCGTCGATCATGAAGAC
>JAYUQJ010000395.1:0-3210 GCA_043756825.1 Betaproteobacteria bacterium
GTCGTCAGTCTGATTGCGAGGATACGCGCTTCAGCCAGCCAGACCCATGCGAGAGGTGCCCAGTTGGAGCGGTCATGGTGGGCGATGAGTCGGCGTGCACGCTCGTTCCAGGCATGAGTGCGCTCGACCACCCAGCGTTTGGCTTGCACGACGAAGCCCTTGGCGACAGGCTTGGGCCACAGAGGCTGCTGAGCGTCTTGCCAGGTACCGGTGCTGCGATTTCCCGGGTGGCGAACGACCTCTACGCTGATGCCGTGGGTTTGCTCGATGGCCAGGGCGCATTTGCCGCCGTAGGCGCTGTCGGTGTAGAGCTTTTTCAGGGCGGGGACTTTGGTGCAGGCCTGCGCTACAACGTCTGCAGCGGCATCGCGGTCTTGGACACTGGCAGCCGTGACGGTGACGGCCAGCAGCAGGCCCAGGGTGCCGACGACCAGATGGCGCTTGCGCCCCTTGACCTTCTCGCCTGCATCGAACCCGGTGTTGCCGCCCTGCGCAGTGCTGCGAGTGCTCTGCGCATCGATGATTGCCGCCGTGGGCTCGGGAGCTTTGCCCATGCGATCACGCCATTGCTGGCGCAGCCGGTCATGCATGGCCTCGAACACGCCTGCTGCGGCCCAACGCTTGAAGGACATGTAGGTCGCCTGCCAGGGCGGAAACGTCTTGGGCAGCAGGCGCCAGGCGCAGCCCGTGCGCAGCGCGTAGCAGCAGGCGTTGACCATGACTCGGCGCTCAAAGCGCGGCGGCGCGCCAGGCTTGCCATCGCGCTCGAACAGGTCGGCCACCAGCGTCCACTCCGCGTCGGTCAGATCGGTGTTCATGCCGCTGGGGCCGTCGCTGCGTCGGTGGGCGTCGGTGTAGCCGTAACGCTTGGGCGCCGAACCCTGAGCTGCAGCGCGCTCGCCCGAGCGCCGCAGCGGCTTGAGCCGCTCGATGCCTGCCTCGCGCAAGGCCTTGCGCACGGTCACCGGGTTGACCTTGACGCCTGCACGCCGGAGCAACTCTCGCGTGACTTCGTTAAGCGAGGAGCGAGGCTGCTGCTGAATGATCGTGCGAAGCACAGCGGTGTGCTCAGCGTTCAGCGAGGGCTTGCGCCCGGGCCGGCCAGGTCGCTTGCTTGCAGGGCTCGTCACCATCTCTTGCCTCGTGCTGGGTTGCCTCAATAAGAAGGTAACGCACGATGTATTTAATTCGTTTACACCCTCTGAGACCACCGGCCTGAACCCGTCGCAGGGCGACGAGATCATCCAGATCGGCGCCGTCCGCCTGCTCAACGGCAAATTGCTGAAGCGCGAGACCTTCGAGCGGCTGGTCGACCCGCAGCGCAGCATCCCTGCGGCCGGCATCCCCATCCATGGCATCCGGCCCGAGATGGTGCGCGGCCAGCCCACCCTTGTCCAGGTGCTGCCGGCCTTCCATGCCTTTGCGCAGGACACCGTGCTGGTGGCCCACAACGCGGCTTTCGACATGCGATTCCTGCAGTTGAAGGAGGCCGCCACTGGGCTGCGCTTCGACCAGCCGGTGCTCGACACCTTGCTGCTGTCGGCGCTGGTGCACCCGAAGCAGGCCTCGCACCAGCTCGAGGCGATTGCGCAGCGCCTGGGCGTGACGGTGACCGGCCGCCACACGGCGCTGGGCGATGCCATGGTCACCGCCGAGGTCTTTCTCAAGTTGGTGCCACTCCTGGCGGCGATGGGCCTGCACACGCTGGCGCAGGTGCTCGACGCGGCGCAGCAGACCTTCTATGCGCGGGTGCGGTATTGAAGAAGTTGCCACCGCAGCGGCAGGTGTTGAATCACTGCTGCGAAATGCCCGGCCGCCGTCTTGCCGGCTTGCCGCATTGGAGGCCGCGTCTCGTACCACTTAGGGATGCCAGAGCGAGCCGAATGCTCATGCCTCGGTCGATGCCCCTAGAGTAGATTTTTTTGGGAGATAGAAGCATGCCGACTGTGGACTTCGCAACTCTTTGGGCGGCACACCCTGCGCTGCAGACGCCGTCAGTCATTGCCCCATGTACAACACAGCACGTGGAAAATTACAGCAATCAATGCGCCATTCGCATGGGGGTTTGTCTGGTCCAGGCAGGTGTCAGCCTCGCCACCTTTCGCGGTGCTTGCTGTTGGCATGGGCACGGTCGGCAGCATGTATTGCGTGCAGAGGAATTGATGAAGTGGCTGAATACCCGTGATGCCTCGTTTGTAGGCAGTGCTGTTATCTCCAAGCGCAGCAAGCGGGGCGTACAGAAAAGCGCATCGGACTTCGCCGGCAAGTCCGGCATCGTGGTGTGCCGCAATTTCTGGGGCACAGGCAATCAAGGCGACCACATCGATCTGTGGGATGGGGAGACGCTGGCCCATGGAGCGGCGGACTACTTCAACAAGTCTCAGGAAATCTGGTTCTGGAGTTTGTCTTGAGCACTGCCTTCGCGCGCCGTGTTTGCCGGGCACTGTTGCAAATGGGTCTCGGATGCCTGGCCGGTGTTTGGTCGCCCGCTGCGCCTGCGTCGGCGAAGTTGGCGGGCGCTGCCGATCTGGTGGGTGTGGATTCTGCGCAGGTCGTGAGTGACAGCGGCCAGGTGCTGGGCGTGCAGGTTCGCCTCCTGGCCGACCAGGTCAACTGCACGCTGGTATCGACAGCCGCCCAAGCACCAGCCAGACGAATGGTGCTGGCCCTCAGGCCCCCTTGCCATCTCCTGCATTGGCGAACTGCGCCAGCAACCGCATCCGGTTCCGGCGCTGGTCTGGGGGGTAGCCCGGTGGGTGGCATTGGCGACCTGATGGCCTGGCGCCTGCTTCGCCAAGGCAAGCCGGTGGTGGTAATGGCAATCATCGGCGATCCTCTGTCAACACGGCTTCAAGGCACCTCCCTGGCAAGATTGCGTCAACAGCAAGGCATGGCCTGTGCGGAGAGCGTGCAGGCCATCTGGGTGGAAAAACCAGTGCTCAAGCCCGGGCCCAAACGCGAGGCCGTGGGCGTGCTTTGTGCAGAGCTGGGTCTGGCTGAGAAAGACTTCCAGATGTTCATCGAGCGCTGAACTGACCACACAGGCTTGCGTGCTCACCGGCGGCCAAGGCAATCCAGACTGGATACTGAGCTATGGCTTTGGAACGGCCGCCTGCCGGTCAGAAGCTCACTGACTCTCCGCCGAATCGAAATCAAGCTCCACCCGCGCGCCATTGGGGTCGAAGCTGAACAGCTGCCAGGTGCCTGACC
>JAYUQJ010000396.1:0-8805 GCA_043756825.1 Betaproteobacteria bacterium
CCAGCCGCTCGGCCATCGAGAAGTCGACCTGCATCGTGCCGCATTGCCAGGGCCGGCCGAGGGCGTCCTTCAGCGTGTACTCGATCTTCGGGCCGTAGAAGGCACCGTCGCCCGGGGCGACGACGAACTCGCAGCCCGAGCGGCGCAGCGATTCCATCAGCGCGAACTCGGCCTTGTCCCACACCGCGTCGGCGCCGATGCGCTGCGCGGGCCGGGTGGCCACCTTGTAGATGATCTGCGTGAAGCCGAAGTCGGCGTAGACGCGCTGCAGCAGCGCCGTGTAGGCCACGCACTCGTCCAGGACCATGTCCTCGGTGCAGAAGATGTGCCCATCGTCCTGCGTGAAACCGCGCACCCGCATGATGCCGTGCAGCCCGCCGGTGGGCTCGTTGCGATGGCACTGGCCGAACTCGCCGTAGCGCAGCGGCAGGTCGCGGTAGCTCTTGATGCCCTGCTTGAAGATCAGCACATGGCCGGGGCAGTTCATGGGCTTGAGCGCGTAGTCGCGCTTTTCGCTTTCGGTCGTGAACATGTTCTCGCGGTACTTATCCCAGTGGCCGGTCTTCTCCCACAGCCCCTGGTCGAGCAGTTGCGGGCCTTTCACTTCCTGGTAACCGCAGTCGCGGTAGACGCCGCGCATGTACTGCTCCACCCCCTGCCAGACGGCCCAGCCCTTCGGGTGCCAGAAAACGAGGCCCGGCGCGTGTTCGTCGATGTGGAACAGGTCGAGCTCGCGGCCTAATCTGCGGTGGTCGCGTTTCTCGGCCTCTTCCAGCATGTGCAGGTGCTGTTGCAACGCTTCCTTGGTCGCCCACGCAGTGCCGTAGATGCGCTGCAGCATCTCGTTGCGGTGATCGCCGCGCCAGTAGGCGCCAGCCACCTTCATCAGTTTGAAATGCTTGAGCTTGCCGGTGGACGGCACATGCGGGCCGCGGCACAGGTCCTCGAACCCACCCTCGCGGTAGAGCGATACATCCTGGTCGGCCGGTATGCTGGCGATGATCTCGGCCTTGTAGTGCTCGCCCAGGCCGGTGAAATAGGCCACCGCCTCGTCGCGCGGCAGCACGCGGCGGGTGACGGGCTCGTCCCTGCGGGCCAGCTCGCCCATCTTCTTCTCGATCGCCGCCAGGTCGTCGGGCGTGAACGGGCGCTTGCAGGCGAAGTCGTAATAGAAGCCGTTGTCGATCACCGGGCCGATCGTGACCTGGGCCTGCGGAAACAGCTCTTTCACCGCATAAGCCAGCAAGTGGGCCGTGGAGTGGCGGATCAGGTCAAGGCCATCCGCGCCCTTGTCGGTGACGATGGCCAAAAGCTCGTCAGACTCGATCAGGTGGCTGGTGTCGACCAGGCGCGAGCCAGCGCCCTGCCCCACCCGGCCGCCCAGTGCCGCCTTGGCGAGGCCGGTGCCGATCGAGGCGGCCACTTGGGCCACGGTGACCGGGCCAGGAAATTCGCGTTTCGAGGCATCGGGAAGCGTGATCGTGACCATGGCGGGCTCCGAAAATCAGGACATCTGAAAAATGAGGGGCACAAAAAAGCGCGGTGAAGACCGCGCTGGTGTGTGTTCGAACGAGAGGGGCGAACAGGCGTGACAGCGAGGCTGGCTAGGTGCCAGGCGTGAACCGGGTAGTTCGCGGTGTCAAAACCATGATGACTTTCTCGCCCTTGTTGAGAAAATTTTGTGCCGAGTGTAGCGGCTCAGGCCGTCAACAGCCGCCAATCGCTGCTGCGCTCGACCAGCCAGACCAATGCCAGTACCAGCGCGGTGGCCGACCCGGCGCGCAGCACCACCGGTACATAGGCGCTGCGCCGGCGCAAGACGAACAGCAGCGGCACCACCAGCAACACCAGCGCCAGTTGGCCCAGTTCCAGCCCGAGATTGAACTGGAACAGGGCCCAGCCGAACTGCGCTGCGGGCAGCTGCAATTCTCCCAGCACCCCGGCGAAACCGAAACCGTGAATCAAGCCGAAGCCGAAAGTGACCCAGCCGCGCCAGCGCAGCAACAGCGGGCGCAGGTTGTCGAAGGCGGCCAGCATGATGGTGGCGGCGATGGCCGGCTCGACAAAGCTGGGCGACAGCCTGACCCAGCCCAATGCGGCCAGCGCCAGCGTGACCGAGTGGGCCAGCGTGAACAGCGTGACAGTCTTGGCCACCGGCAACCAGGCCTGACGCCAGCCAGCCACCGCCTGCCAGACTGGCGGCGGACCGGGCTGGCGGATCAACACCGAGGGCAACAACAGGCACAGCAAGAAGAGCAGATGGTCGTAGCCGGTGACGATGTGGTGCACACCCTCGCTGATGAAGGACGGTGCGTGTGGATCCGGACCGGTCGCCGCAAGCGCCGGCGCACCAGACTGCACGGCTGCCCCGGCCACCCCGGGCGCCGATGGCGCGCTGGCAGGCTGGGCGGGCCCCGGCCCTGGCAGCGCCGACGCTGCCGTGGCCGGCCCGGGTGCCCGGCCCAGCCCTGCGGGTATCGCCGCCGGCACCAACATGCGCAAGCGCGGCGTGGCGCCCGCCACCGTGTGGCGCACGATGCCGCGGTGGGTGGGGTCGACCTCGGCAAACAGGCTGTAGTGCAACACCGTGCCCGCAGGCACCTGGCAGGGCGTGCTCAGTTGCAGCACCGCATAGGCGCCGTCGTTGCGTTGTTCCAGCGCATGGCCCAGCACCTCGAAGCGGCAGCCAGGCACCGCCAGCGCGGCCAGCGCCAGCGCGTCGATGCGCGGCCAGGCGGCGCGGATCTCGCCCCAGGTCAGGTCGCGGTTGGCGTCGGCGTCCAGGTCCAGCACCACGTCCAGGTCGCGCAGCGCGATGTCCCAGCGCAAGCGGGTGGCCTCGGGCTGCTGGTCGAAGAACAAGTAGGCATCGCTGGATTTGTGGGCCAGCGCCGGTGCGGCCAGCAAGCCGGCCAGCAGGCCGGTCAGCAGGGGCTGTCGCCAGGCCCAGCGACGCTGGCCGCGCCAGGCCTCAAATTGCATCGAGGCGGACATCGACCAATCCTTGTTCTTGGGCCATGCGGCGGGCCAGGGCCAGTGCCTTGCCATCGCCGGCGGCCTGGGCGCAGCGTGCCAGCAACCACAGATCGATGGGCTCACGCTGGCGCTGGATGTTTTTGCGGGCATGGGCCAGCGCCACGGCTGGACGCTGGTCGATGTCGAGGGCGCGCAGCGCGCGTTCGCGCTGGTGGCCACTGTCCTCGGGCCGCAGGTCGGCCTGGGCATGGCGCTCGCGAACCTCGGTGGCGAGCGCGGCCGCCTCGGACTTTTGCAGCCGGCGCGCGGCAATCGCCAGGCGCATCAGCACGCCCTCGCTGCGCGGCAGCGGCGCCAACAGATCCCAGGCCTCTTGCGCGCGCTGCTGGTCGAGCAGGAAGTCGGCATAGCCGATGGCGGTGTAGGTGTCGGGAGCGGCCTGCAGACTCTGGCGCCAGGCCGCATCCGATGCGCCCAGCAGGCCGGCGCGCTGCTCCAGCTCAGCCAGCGAAGTGGCCAGCCAGGCCCGGGTGGCGGGTTCGGCAGCACGCTGGATCAGCGCCTGGAACTGCCGCCGGGCGCTATCGTATTCCCCGCGCAGCGCCGCATTCTCTGCGCTGCAGGCGTCGGCATAGGGCTGGACGCGCAGCTGGCGCAGTGCGGTGCAGGCCTGGTCGGATGCGGTGTAGCGGCCCTGCACCCGGTGCAGGGTGGCCAGCAGCAGCCAGGCCTGGGCACTGCCGGGCTCACGCTTGACCAGGGCCTGCAGGCGAGCAGTGGCGGTGTCGAATTCATGCAGGTATTGCTCAGCCTCGGCCAGCACCAGCAAGACCTCGGTGGGTGCAGTGGCGGCCTCGGCAGCGGGCTGCCAGCGCGCCAGTCGGGCGAGGGCGCGGCCGGCAAAGCGCGGATCACCCTCGCGGCGGCTGGCCTCGATCAGCGCGCGCGCCTCGGCGGCGGCCACCACCGGATCGCGGCTGGTGCTGACCCGGGCAAGCGGCGGCAGCCGCTCGATCACCTGCTTGTCGCCGGCTGGGTTGATCGGCGCGGCCAGCGCGTAGCCGCAGCAAGCCAGCAAGGTTGAAATCAGTAAGGTACGCATCGTGCAAAGGGCGGGTTGAAGCGGCGCTAGGCTGAACCACAACGGGCCCACAGCGTACAGCCTGCGGGCCCGTCCTGGGATGGCGGCCGGCCTTATTCGACGGCCGACGGTTCGGTGGTGTCGCTGATGGGCAGCAGCAGCGCGGTGATGTCGATCGGCTCGCGCGTGTCGGACGGGTTCTTGTTGAGCACCACCAGGTAGTCAACCGTGCCGGCCACGCTCTGGGTGGCGGTGTCAGGCACGGCGTCCAGCGGGTCGACCACCACCACGGTGTCGTCGCCGCCACCGGAACAGGCGGTCAGGGACAGGGCGGCGGCCGCCACCGCCATCAGGGTAATGAGGCGCTTCATCTGAGGTCTCCTCGGGCTCAGCGGGTGCCGCCAATGGGGGTGAACAGGTAGGGGAAGGCCGGCAGCAAGGGCACGACCGCCTGGTCCACCGCGTCATGCAGCTTCAACGACGTGGCACCCAGCGGCACCGCCGACGGCTTGCACGCGGCCCCCAGCTTCAAGCTGTTGGCATCGGTGTTGGCCATGCACAGACCGCCCATCACTGCGGCCAGCGCCACATCGACCACGTCGTCCTTGGGCCGACGGCCGTTGGGGAAGCCGGCCAGATCACCGCCCAGCACGCCCAGGCGATGCTGGTTGGCTTCGGCGGTGGGGGCGATCGAGGTGTTCAGGCGCAACATTTCCGAGGCCACCACATTGGCAGGCTGGTTGACCCCCGAGATCCCGGTGAGGAAGGCGCCGACCAGGTCGGTGCGCGGGAAGTTGGTGGGGGCGATACCGGGGGTGGCCAGGGCGATCTCCAGCAGCGCCGGCAGGGTCGGGTTGGTGACGAAATCGGCAAACTGACCGTCATCCTTGGGCTTGCTGCCGTTGAAGCGGTCCTTGGCCGGCAGGCCGATCACCACCTCGTTGACCAGGGGCATGCCCAGGCGAGAAACCTGCACCCAGGCGCCGCCGGTCTTGGCAGTGGTGGCATGGCCCATGGCCGGCACCGGGTTGAGCAAGCGGCCCTGGCGCAGGCTGGCCGTGGTCCAGCCGCCGATGACGTTCTCGCTGCCGTTGGTCAGGCAGGTCTTGTGCACTTCCAGCGCCAGCGTGGTGACGTTCTTGTCGTCGATGGTGTTGGGTGCGGCGTTGATCAGCGCTGGGTTGGTGATCACTGAAACCGGGGCATTGACCAGGTCAAAGATGGTGCCCAGGTTGACCGCAAACGGGTCCTTGCGCTGGCCCACGAAAACCCGCGCCGGCATCGTGCAGCCGGGGATGTTGACCGCATAGACATGCTTGGCCGCATAGCCGGCGTAATCGGGCAGGGTCTTGACGCCGATGTTGTCGACCGGCTTGTCGAAGGTGGCGCTGCCGCCTGCGGCATTGGTCAGGGACACCTTGGTGCCGCTGCGGCGGTCACCCTTGACCAGATCGACCGTGAAGCTCTCGTTGACATTCAGGGTGGCGGCATTGCGCTCGGTGACCGTGCCGAACTGAATCAAGGGGATGCTCACGTCCTTGCCACTGATCGCCAGGGTCTTGGCCTTGAGCATGTTCTTGAAGCGGAACTGGAAGGTCAGGTCTTCCTTGGCGTCGCCGTTGTTGTCGAGGTGGATCTCGTACAGCGCATTGGGATCGAGTGAAAAATAGTTAGGCCCGCCATAACCGTCCTGCAGCGGCAGGTAGTTGGCCAGCATGGTGACATAGCCGCTGCGGCCGCTCTCGTAGCTGGAGAACATGTAGAAATCGGCGCCGTCGACCTTGGGTTGACCGGCGATGAAGGGGGCCTCGCGATGGCTGGACGCCTGCGCTGCGGGCATCGCCGCAGACAGCAAGAGGATCGCCGCGACCACTGGCAACAGCGGACGGTGGAGGGAATGGCGTTGGATCATCGGATGCTCCTGGAAGTGGGGGGGGGGAACAGCGCAGAGCGGGTTTCTGCTGCTGCCTGCCCCAAGTTACGCCGCACCCGGCGGGGTGGATGCACCGGCATGTCGCATCGCCGCGTCGGACGGGTCCTACAGCGGCAGCGCGTCCTGGGTCGGCCGGGCCAGCCAGTCGGCGGCTTCGTCGGCCAGTTGGGCGGCGGCCACCAGGGCCTGCTGCCAGGCCCGGATGCGGCCGGCCGGGTCATGGCGCCAGGCCTTGAAGTCAGCGCGGTCGGGCAGCTTGCCGCCCGGCAGGGTGCGCACCCATTCCGGGTTGGGCGCCAGCACCACCACATTCGACAGCATCGCACTCGCCGCGTGGCGATGCTTCAATCCCTTGTCCAGCCAGCCGGGTACCAGCGCCCGCTGAAAGTGCGGGTAGAGCACCAGGCCCTCAGGCATCGCAGCGTAATCCAGGTGCAGGTGGTAATCGGTGATGCCG
This sequence comes from Betaproteobacteria bacterium, assembly GCA_043756825.1. Taxonomy (GTDB): domain Bacteria; phylum Pseudomonadota; class Gammaproteobacteria; order Burkholderiales; family Burkholderiaceae_C; genus Pseudaquabacterium. Next base: position 6,448 of record JAYUQJ010000396.1, read on the forward strand.
CCGTCCCAATAGGCACCGGCCGGCGCGCCGGCGATGTTGTGCACCGGCTGCAACACGAAAGGGATGGACCCGCTGGCCAGGATCGCCGGGCCCAGGTTACCGCTGGTCAAGGCCGCGCGCGCGGTCGCAAAGTCGCTCAGGTGGAAGGGCAAGGGCGTGCGTGGGTCGGAAAACACCACCCGCTGCAGCCAGCCGCCCAGCGCCCGGCGCTGCAGCAGATTGCTGGCAAAGGCGCCCAGGTAGCCCAGCGGCGTGCCCAGGCGGCCGCCCCGGCGCAGCAGCGGGCCGCGGCCCCGGCTGGTAAAGACATGCAGGCGGTAGCGCCGATGCGCCAGCAGCACGGCTTCCTGGCCACCAAACTGTGCGTCCAGCAACTGTTTGAAGACCCGGCTGACCTCGGCCGCGTCCGGCCATTGCCCGGCGGGCACGTTGAATTGCTGATGGATATAGCCCTGGGCCAGTGCGGCCAGGGCGGCATCGGGGTCGGGCTGCATGGCGCAAGCCATGCGCCAGGCGCCGATCGACGCCCCCAGCAGATGCACGGGATGTTCACTCAGGTGCAGCCAGTGGCCGAACAGATAGCGGTCGAGCGGGTTCAGGATCAGGCCCTTGGGGCCACCGGCGGCGGCCGGGATCACCCGCACGTCGGCGGGCTTAAGGCCACGCTCGCGCAAATGGGCCAGCGCGCGCGGGCCGGCATAGGCTTGCAGGGCACGAATCCTGGGGGCGGCCATCGGGCGGATAGGTCAGCAACGGGCCGGCCCGCTGGCGCGGGGGCCGCGCCGCTGGCTGCGGCGCTTGACCGTGTCGGGCATCGGGGGTCTCAGCGCCGGCCCTGCAGCTTGGCGAAGGCGGCCGCCATGGCGCCACCGGCGGCCGGCTGCGCGTTGGCCGGGCGGCCGTGCGAACCTTGGCGGTCCTGGCGCGCTGCGGGCTTGAATCCGACATCGCCCCGCACGCCGGCAGGGCCGGGCTTGGCGTCGAGCTTCATGGTCAGCGAGATGCGGCCGCGCACCAGGTCCACCTCCAGCACCTTGACCTTGACGATGTCGCCGGTCTTGACCACCTCGCGCGCATCGCTGACGAATTTGTGCGCCAGCTGGCTGACATGGATCAGGCCGTCCTGGTGCACTCCCAGGTCGACGAAAGCGCCGAACTGGGCGACGTTGCTGACCGTGCCCTCCAGCGTCATGCCTTCCTTCAGGTGCCTGATGTCTTCGACCCCGTCAGTCAGCCGCGCCACCTTGAAGTCCGGGCGCGGGTCGCGGCCCGGTTTCTCCAGCTCGGCGAAGATGTCCTGGAGGGTGATCACACCGAAGCGCTCGTCGGCCAGGGCCTCGGGCTTGAGCGCGCGGATCAGATCGGGCCGGCCCATCACCTCGGTCACCGGCCGTTGCAGGCGGTCCAGCAGGCGCTGCACCACCGGGTAGGTTTCGGGGTGCACACCGGTCAGGTCGAGCGGGTTGTCGCCGCCGCGGATGCGCAGGAAGCCCGCAGCCTGCTCGAAGGTCTTGGGGCCCAGACCGCTGACCTCCAGCAACTGCTGGCGGTTGCGGAAGGCGCCATGGGCATCGCGCCAGCGCACGACGGACGCGGCCACCGCCGGCGACAGACCCGCCACGCGCGCCAGCAGCGGGGCCGATGCGGTGTTCAGGTCCACCCCCACCTTGTTGACACAGTCCTCCACCACCGTGCCCAGCATGCGGGCCAGTTCGCCCTGGTTGACATCGTGCTGGTACTGGCCGACACCGATGCTCTTGGGGTCGATCTTGACCAGCTCGGCCAGCGGGTCCTGCAGGCGGCGAGCGATCGATACCGCACCGCGCAGCGTCACGTCCAGGTCGGGCAGCTCCTTGCTGGCAAATTCACTGGCCGAGTAGATCGACGCGCCGGATTCGCTGACCACCGCCTTCTCGATGCGCAACGCGGAGGCGCTGCCCTGGATGCGCTGGATCAGATCACCGGCCAGCTTGTCGGTCTCGCGGCTGGCGGTGCCGTTGCCGATGGCGATCAGGTTGACGCCGTGGCTGGCGCACAGCTTGCCCAAGGTGTGCAGTGCGCCGTCCCAATCGCGTCGCGGCTCGTGCGGAAACACCGCTGCGGTGGCCAGCACCTTGCCGGTGTCGGACACCACCGCCACCTTCACGCCGGTGCGGATGCCGGGGTCCAGCCCCATCACCACCCGCTTGCCGGCCGGCGCGGCCAGCAGCAGGTCGCGCAGGTTCTCGGCAAACACCTTGATCGCGGTGGCCTCGGCGGCCTCGCGCAACCGGGTGAACAGGTCGCGCTCCAGGCTGAGCGAGAGCTTGACCCGCCAGGTCCAGGCGATGGTCCTGCGGATCAGCTCATCGGCCGGCC
>JAYUQJ010000397.1:0-8795 GCA_043756825.1 Betaproteobacteria bacterium
GCCGGGCAGGCTGACATCGGTGATGAGCACGTCGAACTCGCGCTCGGCGATGACCTGGAGGGCCAGTTCACCATCCGGCCGCGTCACCACCTCGCGGCCGTCGCCTTCGAGCAGCATGCCGATGGATTCGCGCAAATCGTCGTTGTCCTCGACGTAGAGGATGCTGAAAGGTCTCACCGGCGGCTCCTGACACCACGCATCGCCGGAGTCTAATCTTGGCCGCTGCCCGGCCTGTCGCGTGGACGGGAATCCGGGACGCTGCGACGGTCCCGGCGGCGCGCATGTGACGAGGGCCTCAGTGGCTTTCCTTGATGAGCCGCCCGCTCGCCGACTGGACCGGGCGGGCATTCATCGGGTACAGCCGCGCAAAGATCGCGATTTGCTCGGGCGAGATCGTCACCGGGCTTTTCATCACCATCCACAGGACGCCTTCGCTGCATGGCGGCGTGGTGAGTGACCCCATGTAGGTGTAGTAGCTGCGATCGGCGGGCAACAGGGCCTGCAGGTCAAGCACCGCGCGCGCGGCGAGTTCCTCGCCCTTTTCGAGCGGCAGGTTGTTCCAGACCGACTGGATGATGGGGTGGGCCAAGCCACGGTCCAACAGCACCGCGATCACCGCCAGTCGCCCGTCCAGGTCTTTGTGCACCAGATGCGCCACCATGTCGAAGAGCCGGCCATTGACGCGTTCTTCGGACGGTCGATGGAAGTGGAACTGCAGCAGTTCGTAACGCCTGCCGAGGATCTCGATCGCATTGCCCGCGGCCAGGTTCACCTGCACCGTGTGACCGTTGTCGATGACGCGGAAGTTGCTCGGCTTGTAGTCGAAACGCACCGCGTCCAGTTCGACCTTGATGCCGTCGCGAATGTCGATCGGGCTTTGTCGGGTTCCGGTGGCGCATTGCGCGAACTCGGGCTGCAGACTACCCCAGGTTTCGGGCCCGCCGGCGCCCTGGTAGTCCCAGTGCGCCGCGTGGGCGGGCGCAGGCGGCGCAACCGGCGCCTTCCCGTCCGCTTCGACGAACCGGCGGTGCGCGGTCGCGAGCCTGGCGGTGTTCGGGGCGACGAGCCCACCCCGGGCGGCGGCTCGGCGGGCCCCTGCCGCGGCCGCCAGGTGTGCACCTGAGGGCTCGGGCGCGGGGGCGGGCGTCGCAACGCGCAACAGATGCGAATCCGGCGTGCGGGCGGAACCCAATCTTGCGGCCAGCCGCTCGCGAAGCGCGTCCATCGGGTCACGCGGCGTGCTCCTGGCGTCTTTGCTCTCGACGGGCGGAAGCGCAGGCACGGCGTCTTCCTTGCGTGGCGCCTTGGCGTGCGGCGCCTTGGTTGCCACTGGCGGCGGCTCGGCGTTGCGACTCGGCCTGGCGTCCGCCGGCGCTGCCGCATCCTTGGTGGCGCGCGCCTCAAGCCTGGCCTTGCCGGCGCGCTCGGCCCGGGGCTCATGGTCTTGCGGGTCCGCGGCGACGGCCTGGGCCGACAGCACCAAGCCGCCAAGCAGCGCCCCCAGCCGTCCCGCCCAGGGCCGCCGGGCCAACATCAAGCGGGTGAAACACATGCTGCGATCTCCGACGGTGGCGCCCGGACACGAGCGCTTCTGCGGAGTTATCGACCGATGGGCGAGTCTCCTGAAGCGCGGCAAGGCGGGCCGGGTTCGGGCGCCCCGGCGCTGACGCCTTCAAGCCGAGATCGCGGCACCCGCCGCATGGTGCAGACTTTCATTGCGGCGAGCCGTCTGTCCGGGCCATGCGCTTTTCCATGAAGACGCTCAGATCAGAGGCTGAGAGTATTTCGAACGTGTCCGAGCAGCGCGCCAGAAGGTGTCCGATCGAGGCTGAGCCCGGACACAAACAGTCCTGAGGACTGTTTGTGCCTGGCGAAGGCCAGGGCCTCCTGGCCCTGGCGAAAAGCGCAGCCATAGCCCGGGCTATGGCGAGCATTTGCAACGACGAGCGGGTGCGTTTTGGGGTGGTGAGCGGGCATGATCGAAAGACTCTCAGTCTCTCAGAGGTGCAGCGGCCCCGGGTGGCCGCGCTCCTGCGCAAACCAGGCCAGCACCGGCACGGTGCCGGGCAGCACCGGCTGCTGCACCACCGGCAGGTCAGACCAGGCCATCTGTTGCTGCTCGCGCATCTCGAACGCGCCGGTCCAGTCGTACACCTTGCAAAAATGCAGACGCACCCGGGCATGGGGGTAGTCGAATACCTCCTGCTGCCAGGGATGCACTGCACCCACGGTGATGCCCAGCTCCTCGTGCAGTTCGCGGCGCAGGGCCTGCTCGACCGATTCACCGGGCTCGAACTTGCCGCCCGGAAATTCCCAGTACCCGGCATAGACCTTGCCCGGTGGCCGGCTGGTCAGCAGGAAGCGGCCCTCGGCGCCGGCCGCATCGCGCTCGATCAGCACCGCCACGGCCACATCCACCACCGGCCGGGCGGCGCGCGGCACGCCGTCCACCGAGGTCACCGCCTCAGGCATGGTCGAGGCCGTCCGGACCCGCGCTGTCGATGCGCCGGGGCGCGCTGCTGCGCTGGCTTTCGGCCTGCCCGGCCCAGTCGCGCGCGAACTGGTAGGCCACCCGGCCCGAGCGCGAGCCCCGCTCCAGCGCCCACACCAGCGCGGGTTGGCGCGCGGCCTCGATAGCGCGCTCGTCGACCTGGAAATGGCGCAGCCACTGCGCCGCAATGGCCAGGTACTCGGGCTGGCTGAAGGGGTAGAAGCTGATCCACAGGCCGAAGCGCTCGGACAGCGAGATCTTTTCCTCGACCACTTCGCCGGGATGCACCTCGCCGTCGTCGGTGTGGGTGTAGCTGAGGTTCTCCTTCATGTACTCGGGCAGCAGGTGGCGGCGGTTGCTGGTGGCGTAGACCAGCAGGTTGTCGCCGGCTGCGGCAATGCTGCCGTCGAGGATGCTCTTGAGCGCCTTGTAGCCCGGCTCGCCCTCGTCGAAGCTGAGGTCGTCGCAGAACACGATGAAGCGCTCGGCCCGGTGGGCCACCAGGTCGACCAGGTCGGGCAGATCGATCAGGTCGGCCTTGTCGACCTCGATCAGGCGCAGCCCGCGGCCAGCGAACTCGTTCAGGCAGGCCTTGATCAAGGAGCTCTTGCCGGTGCCCCGGGCCCCGGTGAGCAGCACATTGTTGGCCGGCACACCGGCCACGAACTGGGCCGTGTTGCGCACCAGCCGGTCTTTCTGGCCGTCCACCTCCTTCAGGTCGTCCAGGCGCAGGGGCGCGACCAGGCGCACCGGCTGCAGCCAGCCGGCCGAGCCGCGCTTGCGGTAGCGAAACGCGGTGGACGCCGACCAATCCGGCGCCGACAGGGACTGGGGCAGCAACTTCTCGAGGCGCGCCATCAGGTGGTCGGCGCGGATCATCAGGGCATCGAAGGGCGTGGAGCTCATCCGGCCAGTGTAGCCAGCGGCCTGGCCGGCCGGGCTACACCGGCAGCACGGTGGCGGGGTCGCCGGCCAGCACTGCAAACACCTGCGCGCCGGCTGTGCGTGGCAGCACATGCAGGCCGGTGAAGCCGCCAAACGCTGGCAACAGGCCGACCTGGGCCGCGAAGTGAAAGCACGGCAGGCGCAGGCGGTCGCGGGCCCGCCCGGTGAGCAGCACGCCCGGGTGCACATGCCCGGCCAGCGCATAGGCCCCGGGCACCGGCGCCGGGTGGTGCTGCAGGGCCCAGGGCCCCAGCCGCAGCGGCCCGTCCACGCAGCGCACCGCCAGGTCGGGCGGCGGGTCGCCGGCCTGCAGGTCGTGGTTGCCGCGCACCAGGGTCAGGTCCAGCCCCGGGTGGCGCAGCCGCCAGGCCCGCCACAGCGCCAGCGCGGCGCTCTGCCGGGCCTGCGCCGAGTGCAGCAGATCGCCCAGGAAGACGACGCCGCGCGCCTGCGTGGCGCCCAGCAGCAGGTCGAGCCGCTGCAGCCCGTCGGCGGTGCTGCCTGCGGGCACCGGCACACCCAGGCGCCGGAACGAAGCCGCCTTGCCGATATGCGCGTCGGCCACCAGCAACAGGCCGCTGGCCGGGTCGAATGCCGCCTTTTGTGGCCACAGCTGCAGCCGGCCCTGCCCGTCGGGCAGGTCGAACCAGGCGGTGCCGGCCGCCGGCGGCCCGGCTGCGGCCATCAGGGGGCCCAGCGCGCCAGCAGGGTGTCAAGCTGTTCGCAGGGGCTGCGGCGAAAGCCCGAGCGCACAAAGCGCTGCAGCCGGCCCAGCGCCAGCGCGCTCAGGCCCGAGGCCAGCCATTGGGCTTCGGCGCTGCGCGCCGCCAGGCCCTGGCCCTGATCCGACTGGCGCAGGCTTTGGCGCAGCTGGCCCTCGATCCGGTCGAAGAACTGGTTCATGCGGACGCCCAGGCGCTCATGCTCCAGAACCAGCGCGTCGCCCACCATCACCCGTGCCATGCCCGGGTTCTTCTCGCCGAACTGCAACAGCAGGGTGACGATCATCCGGGCTTGGCGGCTGCCATCGGCCTGGCGATCGGTCACCTGGTTGATCAGCGTGAATACGCTGGTCTCGATGAACTCGATCAGGCCCTCGAACATCTGCGCCTTGCTGGCGAAATGACGGTACAGCGCGGCCTCGCTGACCTGCAGCCGGGCCGCCAGCGCGGCGGTAGTGACCCGCTCGGCGTCGGGCTGCTGCAGCATCTCGGCCAGGGTCTCCAGGATCTGGATCCGGCGCTCACCCGGGCGCAGGCGTTTGCGTGGCGCCAGCCCGGCGCCCGCCAGGCCGGTGGCGGATGGATCGACCCGATCTGGACTGCGCACGAGGCGGACAACGGCGCCGGCTGGCTCGGGCAATTCAGGCATCGCGGCGGCAGGGCGGTTGGGGTGACTGTGGGGCCTCGAATGATTCTTGCACAGGGCCTGGCATGACCCGCCCGCAGGTAAATACCGATCGCCAACCCGCCGACCCGACCCGCGTACCGGGCATCCGTCGCCCGGCGGACGACAGCCGATCGGGCCCACGGCACAGTGCGGCCAGCCTCCAGCCCCGGCCATGACCCGCCTTGCCCTTGCCCCCCGCCGCCCGCCAGCGTCAACCCCATGGATGCTGGGCCTGATGCTGGCCGCCGGGGCCAACGTCAGCGCCGCCCCGGTCTTCGCTGCGCCGGCACCGTTGGTGCTGGCGATGGCGGCAAACGCCGGCCAGGCGACCGGCCCGCCGGCCGATCGACCCAATCCGAAGGGGCCGGCGCTTGCGCTGGCCCGGGCCGATCAGCGCCCGAGCCTGGCTGGGCCTGCCCTGGCCGCCCGGGACGCGGCTGAGCGCCGGCCGCCGGACGCCAGCGCAATCGACACACCGCCACCGACCCCTGACAGCCCCAGCACCGGCGCATTGATCGGCGCGGCGCTGCTGGCCCTGGTGTGGCTGCAAGGGCGCAGCCGCACGGCTTGATCAGGCCGCAGCGCTCAGCGGCGCAAGAGCTGGCCCAAGCGCCTTACCCGCCGGTCCACATAGGCGGGTTGCATCGACCAGCGCGGCGCGGTCGTCACCGCGCCCGGATCGCGCCGGGCATAACGCTGCATCCACACCGTGCCCATGCCCACCTTGCGTGCGGCCTTCTGGTGCACCAGCGTGTCTTCGACCAGCACGCAGCGCTGCGGCGATGCGCCCAGGCGGCGTGCCATGCAGCGCAACATGCGGGCATCGGGCTTGGGCCGCAGCTGGCCGAACACGGCCATGTCCTCGATCGCCAGCACACCGTCGAACAGCGCGGAGATGCCCAGGGCCGCCAGCACCCGCAGCGCATAGGCCCGCGGCGCGTTGGTGAGGATGTATTTGCGCCCCGGCAAGCGCCGCAGCGCCGCCAGGTCGTGGCGCTGGCCGGTGACGCGCTGCTCCAACCCCGGCAGGCGATGGGTGTGGTGCAGGAAGTGCCCCGGGTCGACCCCGTGATGGCGCACCAGACCCAGCAGGGTGGCGCCGTAGCGCTGCCAGTAGTGCAGGTTCAGGCGCTCGGCCTCGCCAGCATCCACCGTCAGGGCTTGCTGGGTATAGGCCCGCATTGCCTGTTTCAGATCGCCGAAGACCTGCGCACCGGCATCGTGCAGGGTGTTGTCCAGGTCGAACAACCAGAGGGTGGCGCGATCCAGGCGCAGGCCCATGGCCGCGTCGCGCTCAGAGGGTGTTGACGAAATGAATGGCACCCGCGCCGGTGTGGCCAAGGGCACTGGGGTAGGCGCGGCGTGCGGCCCGGGCTGGCGGCCCGGGCAAGCGGCGCAACGCCCCCCAGTGCCCTTGGCCGCCCGGCCCGAAGGGTGAGGCCCCAAAATGGGCCAACTCGTCGTTGCAAATGCTCGCCGGGCCTGCAGCCCGTCTGTGCTTTGCGCCTAGATTTGGCCCGTTTTGGGGCCTCACGCGGGTGTCATTCATTTTGTCAACACCCTCTCAGTGCGACCGGATCATGGTGCCGTAGGCCTGGTCGGTGAGGATCTCCAGCAACAAGGCATGCGGCACCCGGCCGTCGATGATGTGCACCGCGTTGACCCCGCTCTTGGCCGCGTCCAGCGCGCCAGCGATCTTGGGCAACATGCCGCCACTGATGGTGCCGTCGGCAAACAGCTCGTCGATGCGGCGCGCGGTCAGATCGGTCAGCAAGCGGCCCTGCTTGTCCAGCACGCCCGATATATTGGTCAGCATCAGCAGCTTCTCGGCCTTGAGCACCGTGGCCAGCTTGGCCGCCACCACATCGGCGTTGATGTTGTAGCTCTCGTTGTTGGCGCCAAAGCCGATCGGGCTGATCACCGGGATGAAGGCATCGTCCTGCAGGGCCTTGACCACGCTGGGGTCGATCGACTCGATCTCGCCGACCTGGCCCACGTCGTGCTCCTTGGTCGGGTCGTCCTTGTCCAGCATCTTGAGCTTGCGGGCGCGGATCATGCCGCCGTCGCGCCCGGTCAGGCCTACCGCCTTGCCGCCGGCCACGTTGATCAGGCCGACGATGTCTTGCTGCACCTCGCCGCCCAGCACCCATTCGACGACCTCCATGGTCTCCTCGTCGGTGACGCGCATGCCCTGGATGAATGTGCCCTTCTTGCCGATCTTGGCCAGCGCATCATCGATCTGCGGACCGCCACCGTGCACCACCACCGGGTTCATGCCCACCAGCTTGAGCAGCACCACGTCCTCGGCAAAGTCCTGCTGCAGGGCCGGGTCGGTCATGGCGTTGCCGCCGTACTTGATCACCAGGGTCTTGCCGTGGAACTTGCGGATATAGGGCAAGGCCTGGGCCAGGATCTCGGCCTTGTCGCGCGGGGCGATGTGGGACAGGTCGACGTCGGCGGAGGGGGCAGGGGCCACGAGAAATCCTTTGGTGCGTTGCAGCAATTCGGCGGATTGTAGAAACCAGCCCGGCGTAGCATTGCACCATGAGCACGCACCAGCACGATCTCGGGCCATTCCGCCACAGCCATGCCTTTGGCGATGCCGGCGAAGCCTCACGCGGCCGGGCCTTGCTGGCGGTCACCGCCATCACCCTGGTCACCATGGTGATCGAACTCGTTGCCGGCTGGTGGACCGGCTCGCTGGCGCTGACCGCCGACGGCTGGCACATGGGCACCCATGCCGCCGCACTGGGCGGCGCGGTGCTGGCGCAGGGCTGGTCGCGGCGCGCCCGCGACCACGATGACTACGCCTTTGGTGGCTGGAAGATCGAGGTGCTGGCGGCTTACACCAGCGCACTGTTGCTGGCCGCGGTGGCGATTGGACTGGCGCTGGAGGCATGTCGGAAACTGTTGTCGCCCGCGCCCATCGCCTTTGGTGAGGCGATGGCCGTGGCGGTACTGGGCCTGCTCGTCAACCTGGCCAGCGTGGTGCTGCTGGCGCGCGCTGGTGGCGATGTGCCGGGCCACAGCCATGATCACGCACAGGGCCACGAGCATGGGCATGGGCATGGGCATGGCCACGGCCAGGCGGATCACAACTTCCGCGCCGCCTACGTGCATGTGCTGGCCGACGCCTTCACGTCCGTGCTGGCGATCGTCGCTCTGGCCGCCGGGCTGTGGGCAGGCTGGGCCTGGCTCGACCCGCTGGTGGCGCTGGTCGGCGCGGCAGTGATCGGCCGGTGGAGCTGGGGCCTGCTGCGCAGCACTGCCGGCGCCCTGGTCGACGCCACAGCGGGCGCACCGCTGCGCCAGGCCGTGCGCGCCGCGATCGAAAGTGACGGGGACGCCAAGCTGTCCGACCTGCATGTCTGGCAGGTCGGGCCGCAGGCCTGGAGCGCGGTGCTCAGCGTGGTGGCCGATCATCCGGCCAGCCCGGCCGCCTACCGCGAACGCCTAACCGCGCTGGCCGGCCTGCGCCATGTCACGGTAGAGGTGCACCGCTGCAGCGGCGGCGCGTGACAGCCCGCCGGCGGGTATCGGCGCGGTGATGCGGGCCGGTGTCGCGGGCAGCGGGATGGCCGCGAGCCATCCCGGCGTGGCGATAGACGGCGCGGTCAGGGGCATTCCGGCATGAACAAGCCAACGCCGCCCCAAGCCGGCAACCCGCTGCATGGGTTGACGCTGGAGGCCATCGTCACCGCGCTGGTGGCCCACTACGGCTGGGCGCGCCTGGCCGAACAGTTGCCGGTGCGTTGCTTCGCGGTGGACCCGAGCGTGAGCTCGAGCCTGAAGTTCCTGCGCAAGACCCCCTGGGCCCGGGCCAAGGTCGAGTCGCTGTACTTGTTCATGTTGCGCGAGCAGCGGCGCGGCGGCGCAGGACACTGATCGCAACGGCGCTGGCGCCTGCGGCCCACTTCAGAAGGGCAGCGCGAAGCGCTGGCCGCGGTGGCTGAGCACCACTGAATTCAGG
>JAYUQJ010000398.1:0-3203 GCA_043756825.1 Betaproteobacteria bacterium
AAGTACAGCGTGCTGGTGGATGCGCTGTATGGCGGCAAGTCCGAGCAGTTCATCGAGACCGCGGTGAAGTTCGAGGACGGGCGCAGCGGATCGGTCTCGGCCACCTTGCGCATCGTCGACGTGAAGACCTTTCCCGCGATGAAGAAGGTGGCCTGAGATGAGCGCTGACACCAGCCCGCGCAAGAGCGGCGAGGTCATCCTCGACGTCAAGAACATCAGCCTGGCCTTCGGTGGCGTGAAGGCCCTGACCGACATCAGCTTCAATGTGCGCGAGCACGAGATCCGCGCCATCATCGGCCCCAATGGCGCCGGCAAGAGCAGCATGCTCAACTGCATCAACGGTGTCTACACGCCGCAGCAGGGCAGCATCGCCTTCCGCGGCCAGACCTTCGGCCACATGAGCCGCCGCCAGGTGGCCGAGATGGGCGTGGCCCGCACCTTCCAGAACCTGGCGCTGTTCAAGGGCATGAATGTCATCGACAACATGATGACCGGGCGCAACCTGAAGATGAAGACCAATCTCTTCCAGCAAGCCCTGCGCATCGGCGCGGCCCAGCGCGAGGAAGAAGAGCACCGCGATTTCGTCGAGCACATCATCGACTTTCTCGAGATCCAGGCCTACCGCAAGACGCCGGTGGGGCGCCTGCCCTATGGCCTGCAGAAGCGGGTGGACCTGGGCCGCGCGCTGGCGATGGAGCCGCAGATGTTGCTGCTGGACGAGCCGATGGCCGGCATGAACGTCGAGGAGAAGCAGGACATGTGCCGCTTCGTGCTGGAGGTCAACGAGGAGTTCGCCACCACCATCGTGCTGATCGAGCATGACATGGGCGTGGTGATGGACATCAGCGACCGGGTGGTGGTGCTGGACTACGGCAAGAAGATCGGCGACGGCACCCCGGACGAGGTGCGCAACAACGAGGACGTGATCACCGCGTACCTCGGCACCTCACACTGAGCGCGGGCCGGAGACAGACATGGGATTCTTCCTGGAAGCAACGATAGGCGGCCTGATGTCGGGCATGCTGTACGCGCTGGTGGCGCTGGGCTTCGTGCTCATCTTCAAGGCCAGCGGGGTGTTCAATTTCGCGCAGGGCGCGATGGTGCTGTTCGCGGCGCTGGCGATGGCCCGTTTCGCCGAGTGGATCCCCAAGTTCAGCGGCCTGGACAACAAGGTGCTGGTCAATGTGCTGGCCTTTGCCGGCGCGATGCTGGTGATGATCGCGGTGGCCTGGGTCATCGAGCGCCTGGTGCTGAGCAAGCTGGTCAACCAGGAGGGCATCACCCTGCTGATGGCCACGTTGGGCGTGACCTACTTCCTCGACGGCTTCGGGCAGACGATCTTCGGCTCGGACATCTACAAGATCGACGTGGGCATGCCCAAGGAGCCGTTCTTCCTGTTCGACAAGATCTTTCCCGGCGGGGTGCTGGTGGGCCAAGAGGACTTGGTGGCTGCGCTGGTGGCCGCCGCCCTGGTGGGCGTGCTGGCGGCCTTCTTCCAGTTCACCAGCACCGGCCGGGCCCTGCGCGCGGTGGCCGACGACCACCAGGCCGCGCAGTCCATCGGCATCCCCTTGAACCGCATCTGGGTGATCGTCTGGGCGGTGGCGGGTTTCGTCGCGCTGGTGGCCGGCATCATCTGGGGCAGCAAGCTGGGAGTGCAGTTCTCCTTGTCATTGGTGGCGCTGAAGGCGCTGCCGGTAGTGATCCTGGGCGGCTTGACCAGCGTGCCCGGCGCCATCATCGGCGGCCTGATCATCGGCGTGGGCGAGAAGTTGAGCGAGGTCTACATCGGCCCCTTCTTCGGCGGTGGCATCGAGATCTGGTTTGCCTATGTGATGGCGCTGCTGTTCCTGCTGGTGCGGCCGCAGGGCCTGTACGGCGAAAAAATCATCGACCGGGTATGAATCGCCCCCCCCGAAGCGCCTGCGGCGCTCCCCCCAGGGGGCGCCCCCAGCGGCCCGGCCCAGCCGGTTCCGCGGCGGCCGCTTGCCTGTCCCGTTGCCTGCATCAGCAGCCACGCGTTGATTGAGGTCCAGACATGCTTTACAGAGAAAACGGTCAATTCAAGACCAGCTACCGCGCCGACCAGCAGATCTTCCCGATCGCGCAGGACCGCTACCTCATCCTGGCGCTGCTTGCCTTTGCGGCGCTGGCGGTGCCGATGCTGGCCAGCGAGTACCTGTTCCGTGCCATCCTGATCCCCTTCCTGATCCTGTCGCTGGCGGCCATCGGCCTGAACATCCTGGTCGGCTACTGCGGGCAGATCTCGCTGGGCACCGGCGGTTTCATGGCGGTAGGCGCCTACATGGCCTACAACTTCCTGGTGCGGGTGGACGGTATACCGGTGATCTTGGCCATCCTGCTGGGCGGGGTGTGCGCGATGGCGGTGGGCGTGCTGTTCGGCATCCCCTCGCTGCGCATCAAGGGCATGTACCTGGCGGTGGCCACGCTGGCGGCGCAGTTCTTCACCGACTGGGCCTTCTTGCGGATCAAGTGGTTCACCAATGATTCGGCGTCGGGCTCGGTCAGCGTCTCGGCTCTGTCGGTGGCCGGCTGGACGGTCGACTCGCCGGCCGAGAAATACCTGTTCTGCCTGGGTTTCGTGGTGGTGTTCGCGCTGCTGGCCAAGAACCTGGTGCGCAGCCACATCGGCCGTGAGTGGATGGCCATCCGCGACATGGACGTGGCGGCCTCGGTGATCGGCATCCGGCCGGTGTATGCCAAGCTCACCGCGTTTGCCGTCAGCTCCTTCATCGTCGGCGTGGCCGGCGCGCTGTGGGGTTTTGTGCACCTGGGCTCCTGGGAGCCGGCGGCCTTCTCGATCGACCGCTCCTTCCAGCTGCTGTTCATGGTGATCATCGGCGGCCTGGGCTCGATCATGGGCAGCTTCTTTGGCGCTGCCTTCATCGTGATCCTGCCCATCGCGCTGGACCAACTCACCGTGGCGCTGGGCTTCGGCACCGCCTTGGCCTCGCACCTGACCTTCATGGTGTTCGGCGCGCTGATCGTGTTCTTCCTGATCGTCGAACCGCATGGCCTGGCCCGCCTGTGGTCGATCGGCAAGGAGAAGCTGCGGCTCTGGCCATTCCCGCACTAGTACTCCGACCCACAAATTTCGAAACATGAAAACGTGTCTTCGTCCGCCATGCGTCGTTGCAAATCCTCGCCATAGCAAAAGCTATGGCTGTGGTTTGCGCCTAGCC
>JAYUQJ010000399.1:0-8790 GCA_043756825.1 Betaproteobacteria bacterium
GTAGAGATGTTGTAGGGCAGGTTGCCCACCACCCGCAGCGGCTGGCCGGCGCTGTCGGCCAAGGCGTTGAAATCGACCTTGAGCACGTCCGACTCCACCACCCGTATGCCTTGGCGCTGGCGCCAGCGGGCGGCCAGGTCGCGGTCCAGCTCGATCACGGTGAGGGCGCCGCAACGCTCGAGCAGCGGCTGGGTCAGCGCACCCAGCCCCGGGCCGATTTCGATCAGGGCCTCGCCGGGCCGGGGCCTGATCTCGCGCACGATGGCGTCGATCACCCCAAGGTCGACCAGAAAATGCTGGCCGAAGCGCTTGCGCGCGGTATGGCTCACGTGCCCGAGCCCTGGCCCCGGCTGCCGCTCACAGGGGCGGCTCGCGCATCTCGATGTAAGCGCGCAGCCGCAGCTCCTTGATCCAGTCGAGGTAGGCCTGCTCGTAACGCGCCTCGCGCAGCACATTGCGGGCCTGTTCGCGCACTTCCTTGGGATCGGCTGTGATGCTGCGCCGCTCTTGCACTTGCACCAGGTGCACACCGAAGCGCGACACCACCGGCGCCGACAAGGCCCCCAGCGCGAGCTGGTTCACCGCCTGCTCGAATTCGGGCACGAACTGCCCCGGCGACGACCAGCCCAGGTCGCCGCCGCTGGCCGCCGAGCCGTCTTCCGACACCTGCTGGGCCAGGTCCTCGAACTTCTTCGCGCCGCTCTCGATCTGGCGCCGCAACTCTTCCATGCGGCGCACCACCTGCGGCGTCTGGTCGCGATCGGCCACGCGCAGCAGGATGTGACGCACTTGCGACTGGGTGATCCTGAACGGGTCGGGCTGCTGGCGGTCCAGCACCTTCACGATATGCAGCCCGGCCGCGCTGCGCAGGGCCTGGTCGGTGAACTGGCCCACCGCCAGGCTCCTGACGCCCTCGACAAACAGGTCGGGCAGGCGCGAGACCGGCCGCAGGCCCAATTCGCCGCCGGCCTCGCGATTGGGGTCTTCGCTGAGCTCGCGCGCCACCACGGCAAAGTCCTCGCCGGCACGCAAACGGGCCAGGGCCTGCCCGACCCGGGCCTGACGCTGGGCCAGCAACTCGGCATTCGCGCCTTCGGGCACCGCCACCAGGATCTGGGCCAGGCTCAGCTGTGCCTCGGCCACCGATTTGCTGCGCTGCTCGTCGAGCTGACGGTCGATGTCGGCCTCGCTGATCCGGATGCGGCTGCCGACCTCGCGCTCGCGCACCCGCTCGACCAACACCTGGTCGCGCAGATTGTTGCGAAAGCGCGCCATCTCCATGCCCTCGCTGCGCAGCTGGTCGCGCAGCTGGGCTACGCTGAGCTGGTTCTGCGCTGCCACATTGGCCACTGCACGGTCGATTTCGGTCTCGTCCACCTTCTGGCCGACCTCGCGCGCAAAGGTAATCTGCACGCGCTCGTCGATCAGCGCGTCCAGTACCTGCTGGCGCAGCGTCTCGTGCGCGGGCAGGGGGGCATTGGCGCGCTTGGCATCGGTCTGGATGCGGTCGAGGCGCTGCGCCACCTCCATCGCGGTAACCGCTTCGGTATTGACCACCGCAACAATGTGGTCGCCCTTGACGAAGGCGCGCGCAGACTGCGCGGCCGCCGGCGTGCCGGCCAGGCCACCCAGCAGGGCCAGCAGGCCCCAGGCCACCGCCGTGGTGTGCCAACGCGGAATTTTCAGGGGAAGGGTCATGGCGGGGGGGGAGGGGTCGATAGGTTGCCGGGCTCACGCAGCAGCCGGTAGCCAGGGATATTGTCCTTCAACACCTGCAGGGGGTTGGCGCCCAGCCGCGACAGGCCGATCAGCTCCAGTTGCAGCAGCAGCCGGGTGGTGGCCTGGACCCTGCCGGTGGACAGACGTTCGGCCACCACCCTGCCGATCCAGCAGCCGGTGTCGTATTCGATGCCGGCCATCGAATCGGTGGCCCGGCTGTCCTTCAGGCTGTAGTTCAGGCGCCCCACGGCGTAGAGGGTGCCGCCGCAGCCCCCCGAGGCACCCACCGGGCGGGCGGTGCCCCGGTAGACCGGCCATTGCCAACCCAGCTCGACCTGCTCGGACAAGCCCCTGGCCAGACGGTAGCGCGCGCTCAGGGTGTGGAAGGGGGCCGGGTTGTAACGCACGCCGATGATCGACCGCACCACGCGGCGACTGTCGGGGTTGTATTGCAGGACGGCATCCAGCGACCAGGGCCGAAACGCCGACGTGGCGCCCTCGACCAGCACGTCTGACACGCGCCGTTGCAGGCTGTCGCCGCTCAGCACCACCTGTTGGTCGCGCAGTCGGATGCGCTGGGCCAGCGCCAGGCGCAGGGTTTCGGCGCCCGTCTCGGTGTCCACCAGCCGGGTGGTGAAGCCGGCGGTGACCTGGTGCGCGTCCGAAACCCGGTCTATGCCCGAAAAGCGGTTGTCGGCATAGATCGAGACCGCGTTGAAATCACGCTCGGCGGCGTCGAAATTGGGCAGCGCCGATTGATCGCGGAAGGGCGTGTTCAGGTAGAGCGCGCGCGGCTCCAGGGTCTGGCGCTGCGCCCGGCCGAACCAGTGGGTGCGGCGCTCGAACACCAGCCCGCTGTCCAGGCCGGCGCTGGGGATGACCCGGGCCGAGCGGGCGGCCATGCCGGCGGGCAAGTTGTCGACGTCGAGTGCGTAGGCCGCCGCGTTGAGGGTCAGGCTGGGGTTCAGCCAGCCCCAGGACCGGGTAAAGGGGCGGCTGAGCTGGCCCAGCAGATGCCAGCGCCAGCCGATGGGCGCGGCCGCGGCCAGGGTCAGCGCATCGGCCCCGCCCGGCCGGGTGAATTGGTTGAGTTCAGTCTCGACCGACCCCCGCAGCCCGGCACCCAGGGCCGGCACCAGGCGCAGGCCGATCTGCGGGCTGCGCTGGTAGGGTGCGGTGATCAGGTCACTGCCGCTGCCGGTCTGCAGCACCTGCCAGTGCTGGGCTCTGGCGTAGACCTGCAGCGGGCCGATGGGGGTGGCCTGTTCGCGCTCGACTCCCAGCGTCTGGGACAGCAGGCGCTGGGTCAGGGAGTCGGGCATTGCGCGCGGAAAATCCTGCCAATAAGCATCGTCGGAAACCTGGCGCATTTGAGCTCGGTAGCGCCAGGCACCGGCCCACTGGCCCTCCAGGTCCAGCTCCCAGGCCAGGCGGGTGCGCTTGGCCACCCGGTCCTGCGACAGCCAGTTCAGCCGCGTTCGCCCGCTGTGGCTGGGTTCGAGGTAGCGGAATTCGGTGTCCAGCGCCAGGCCGCGCTTGGCGTACAGGGTGGGCACCAGCGTGGCATCGCGCTGGGCTGCGATGTTCCAGTAATAGGGCACTGCCAGGGTGAAACCATTGCGGCTGTCGAGCGGCACCACGGTGGGCGGCAACCAGCCGCTCTTGCGGTCGTCGCTCAGGGGAAAGCTGAGCACCGGCAGACCCAGGATGGGCACGCCGAGGAACTGCAGCACCGCGCCCTCGGCGATGCCCTCGTTGGCGGCAAAGTCGAGCCGGATGCGGTCGGTGCGCAACAGCCAGTCGGGTTCGCTGTTGTCGGTCCGGGTGCAGCTGGTGTAGGTGGCGTGGCTGGCCCGCAGGCGATTGCTGTCGAGGAAATCGATGCGTTCGGCCCGGCCGCCGGCGCCCAGGCGGGTGAATTCAAAGCTGGGCTGGAGAAAGAAGCCTTCGAAACGCTGCAACTGAAGCTGCAACTCGGGCCCGGCATAGCGCACACCCTCGCGCGTGATCTCGACCGCGCCGCGCGCCGTGGCCAGGTCTTGGGCGCTGTCGTAGCGCAGCCGGTCGGCCCGTATCACGGTGCCGGCGCGGCGCAGCTCGACCGCGCCTTCGGCCGTGGCACCCTGGTCGGGCCGCACCTCCAGGGCGTCGGCGCGCAGGATGATGGGGCGCAGTTGCAGGTCGGCACCGGCCGGCGGCGGGGCCAGCGAAGTGCTGGCCTGCAGGGGCGGGGCAAGGTCGCCCGATTTGACAAGGTCCGCGCCGCCGACCTGCCCCTGGGACTGCGCCGTGAAGCTGGCCGACAGCGCTGCGCACAGGGCCCACAAGGCGAACGGCGCTCGCGCGGTCGGTGCGGCCGGTGCGGTCGGTGCGGTGCCTGCCAGGCCGCCAGAACCAGGGCCTGGGCGCGCCCGGCCCGGCCGCAGCGCCTGCGCCACCCGCCCCGCCCGCACGGCCTGGATGGCCAGCGGGGCGGACGATGCGGCAAGGCGGGTGATCCGGGGCGCAGCAGCGGACAAGGGTGAGGGTGGGGCGGGTGGGGGGTGGGGGCGGGTGGGGTGCAGCGGGGGGGCGCCAGACTGGCCCGCCCGTGCCGCAGGGACTGGCGTCGCCTGCGCTTCGTAGAATCTCGAGATTATCCATGAGCCCCCTGCCGGCGCCGGGCGGTCGGGTCGGGCCCGGCTCGGGTCGAACCACCCCTCCCGGCCGCCCCCGTCCATGACACCTCCTGCCGCACCCCAGCCGCCTGCCAGCGCCATCACCTGGCCCGATGCCCAGCGCGAAGCTGCTTTCTGGCGTTGGTTCAAACCGCTGGCGGCCGAGCGCCAGATCGACGCGACCAGCCTGCACCCCGCCTCGGCGGACGCCAGCTTCCGGCGCTATTTCCGGGTGCTGGGTGCGGGCGGGCGCAGCCATATCGTGATGGATGCGCCGCCGCCGCAAGAGGACGTGCGGCCCTTCATCGACATCGCCGGGCGCATCCGTGGCGCCGGCCTGCATGCGCCCGAAGTGCTGGCGGCCCACGCCGAGCTGGGCTTCGTGTTGCTGGCCGATCTGGGTTCGGCGCTCTACCTGCCGGCCTTGCAGCAAGCCGATGCCGCGCACGCGGATCAACTGATGCGCGAGGCGCTGACGGCCCTGGTGCAGTTCCAGTTGCGGGTGGACGGCAGCGGCCTGCCGGTCTATGACGACGCGTTGCTGCGGCGCGAGCTGGCGCTGTTCCCGGACTGGTGCGTGCAGCGCGAGTTCGGCATCACCTGGACGGTGGCCCAGCAGGCGGTGTGGCAGCGCCTGTGCGACGGCTTGGTGGCCAGTGCGCTGGCCCAGCCCCAGGTCACGGTGCACCGCGACTGGATGCCGCGCAACCTGATGCTGGCCCAGCCCAACCCGGGCATCCTCGACTTCCAGGACGCGGTGCGCGGGCCGGTCACCTACGACATTGCCTCGCTGCTGCGCGATGCCTTCCATTCGTGGGACGAGGCCCGGGAGATCGACTGGGCCGCGCGCTGGTGGCAGCAGGCGCGCGCCGCCGGCTTGCTGGGCGAGCATGCGATGGCCCAGGACTTCGGCGAGACCTGGCGCGCGCTGGAATGGATGGGCCTGCAGCGCCACCTCAAGGTGCTGGGCATCTTCTGCCGGCTCAAGCACCGCGACGCCAAGCCGGCCTACAGCGCCGACCTGCCGCGCTTCTTTGCCTATGCCACCAAGGTGGCGCTGCGCTACCGCGAGCTCAAGCCGCTGGTGGCGCTGATCGAGCCGATGAGCGGCCCACTCACCCGCAGCGGTTATTCGATGCGCTGAGCCCGCGCCGAGCAGGGCCCTGCGGCCCTGCGAGTGGCGGGCGAAGGATCTGCCCGCATGCTTGCGGGCAAACTCTTGAGCCCGCTCAGGGGCAGGCCGCGATCACCTGGGCCACCGCCGCGGTCAGGCGCTTGGCATAGGGCACATGCAGAAACTCATTCGGCCCATGCGCATTGCTCTTGGGGCCGAGCACGCCGCAGACCATCATCTGCGCCGCCGGAAAGCCCTGCTGCAGCAGGCTCATCAGCGGGATCGTGCCGCCCTGGCCGATGTAGGCCAGCGGCGCGCCGAACTGTGATTGCGACGCGGTGTTCAGCGCCGATTCGAGCCAGGGCGCCAGGGCGGGCGCGTTCCAGCCGGTGGCGCCCAGCGCGCCGGCGCGGCCGTCGGGATGGAAGGTGACCTTCGCGTTGTAGGGTGCGTTGTCTTCGAGCAGCGCTTTCAGCTGGATCGAGGCCTGGTGGCCGTCGACCAGCGGCGGCAGCCGCAGGCTGAGCTTGAAGGCGGTGAATGGCCGCAACACATTGCCGGCGTTGCGCATCTCGGGAAAACCGTCGACGCCGGTGACCGACAGCGTGGGCCGCCAGGTGCGATTGAGCAGGGCCTCGACCGGGTCGGTGGTGGTCGGCAGCGTGGCCGCGCCGTCGGCGCCGCAGGCCCAGGGGAAGGTCTTCCAGGCCTGCTGGCCCAGGATGGCGGCGGCCGCGCGCACCTGGTCGGCGCGGTCGGTTGGCAGGCGGCAGTGAAAGCTCTCGGGCAGCAGCCGGCCGGTGGCCGAGTCTTCCAGCCGGTCGAGCAGGTGGCGCAGGATGCGAAAGCTCGACGGCACCACGCCGCTGCTGTCGCCCGAGTGCACGCCTTCGGTCAGGATCTCAACCTTCAGCACGCCCGAGACCATGCCGCGCAGGCTGGTGGTGAGCCACAACTGGTCGTAGTTGCCGGCGCCCGAATCGAGGCAGACCACCAGGCTGACATTGCCCAGCCGGGGGCGCAGCACATCGAGGTAGGCCGGCAGGTCGTGCGAGCCACTTTCTTCGCAGGTCTCGATCAGGCCGACGATGCGCGGGTGTGCCAGGCCCTGGGCCTGAAGCGACTCGACCGCGGTGATGGCGGCATAGACCGCATAACCGTCGTCGGCGCCACCGCGGCCGTAGAGCTTGTCGTTTTCGTACTTCGGCGTCCACGGCCCCAGGTCGTTGCGCCAGCCGGTGAATTCGGGCTGCTTGTCGAGGTGGCCGTACATCAGCACGGTGTCGGTCGATCCCGCCTGAGCAGTTTCCCCCGGGGCGCCTGCGGCGTCGCCCGCCCGAGGGGGCGCATCGGGGCTTGGGGCGGCCCGGCGCCCCGACGACGATTCGATCTCGAAGAAGATCACCGGCGTGCGGCCAACGAGCCGCACCACTTCCAGCGTGAGCCCGGGCAGCTTGCGGGCTTCGACCCAGGCGGCGGCGTCGCGCACCACGCGCTCGATGTGGCCATTCGCCGCCCAGTCGGCGTCGAACATCGGGCTCTTGGCGGGGATGGCGATGTAGTCGGCCAGCGCCGGCACGATGGCCTCGTCCCAGCGGCGCTGGGCATAGGCGCCGAGTTGGCTGGCTTCGTCGGGTTGCAGCGGCAAGCGGGGGTCGCGGGCGTTC
The DNA here is from genome assembly GCA_043756825.1 of Betaproteobacteria bacterium. Classification (GTDB taxonomy): domain Bacteria; phylum Pseudomonadota; class Gammaproteobacteria; order Burkholderiales; family Burkholderiaceae_C; genus Pseudaquabacterium. Next base: position 7,158 of record JAYUQJ010000399.1, read on the forward strand.
ATGGGGTGTTCCTGTTGATCGAGCGCTCATCCAGGATGGGCGGGGCGTTCAGGCCAGTTTAGACCGCCGCACTGAAGCGGGACGACAACCAGGCCGTCAGGTCGGCCAGCACGCGGGCCTGGCCGGGTTCGTTGAAGATCTCGTGCGCAAAACCATCGAAGCGGTGGGCCTGCAGCACCGCCGCCGGCGCCGCCGCGGCGAAGGCATCGCTGCCGCGCGGCGCGACGCAGCGGTCGGCGCCGGCATAGAGCAGCAGCGTGGGTGTGGCCCATTGCGGCGCCCGCTGGCGCACCAGCACGCCAGCGTCGACGATGAAACGCGCCAGCCGCGGCGTGATGCGGTCGTGCTTCAGCGGGTCGGCGATGTAGGCCCGCACCACCGCCGGATCACTGCACACCCAGGCCGGATCCAGCCCGTTGCCCAGCGCCAGCTTGGGCACCAACGGCGCGGCCAACGCCAGCAGCCACTTCTGCGCGGCGCTCATGCCGGGGTCGAGCGCGGGCGATGACAGCACCAGCGCATCGACCGGCTGCCACCAGGGCGCGGGGCGCGGCGCCAGCGCCTCGGCGCCGTAGCGCGCGACCACCAGGCCGCCCATGCTGTGCCCCAGCAGCACCAGCGGGCCCGGTACGGCGCTGCGGGCATGACGAACCATCTGGCCCAGGTCGATCAGCAGGCTGTCATCGGCCGCCAAGCCGCCGCGCGGGCCCGCCGAGTGGCCATGGCCGCGCTGGTCGTAGCCGATCACCCGCCAGCCGTGGGCCGCCAGGTGCGCCGCCACATGCTCGTAGCGGCCGCCATGCTCGCCCAGCCCGTGCACGAGCAACACGGTGCCGCGCGCCGGGCCGGCCGGGCGCGGCCAGGCGTGCAGGTGCAGCTGCAGGCCGTCACTGGCAGCCAGGGTGGCACCCACCCGCTCAGCCCATCTTGAAGAAGCAGAGCTTGTTGCTGTCCAGGTCGCGAAAGTAACCGGCGTAGAAGCCCGGCATGCGCTCGCCGCAGGGGCCTTCGTCGGTGCCGCCCAGCGCCAGCGCACGGGCGTGGCACTCGTCGACCTGGGCGGGGCCGCTGCAGACCAGCGCGGTCATCGGGCCGTTGCCGCAGGCCGCCGGCTGCTGGTCGAACGGGGTCATCACCAGCAGCATCGGCTGGCCGGGGCCGCCCGACCAGGCATGGCCACGGCCCAGGTCCATCACCCGCTGGATGCCCAGCGGGCCGAGCAGGTCGTCGTAGAACTTAACGGCGCGGGGCAGGTCGTTGGTGCCGAGGGTGACGTAGCCGATCATGAGGGTCTCCTGGAAGGGGTTGGGGGCAACCCGGTTTGTACCCTGAGCCCGCCCGCTTGCCCAGCGCCACAACCCTGGCATCCGCCCACGCGGCTAGTTTCGCTCGATCTTGAACACCGCCACGCTGGCCCGCAGGTTGGGCCAGCGGCGCACCGCACGGCTGCGGTCGATGCCGAAGCTGTCGAGGATGTTGAGGCCGTTGCGCCGCGCCAGCACCTCGAAATCAGCAAAGGTGCCGACCCGGATGTTGGGCGTGTCGTACCACTGGTAGGGCAGCGTGCGGGTGACCGGCATGCGCCCGCGCAGCACGCTCAGCCGATTGGGCCAGTGGGCAAAGTTGGGAAAAC
>JAYUQJ010000400.1:0-3197 GCA_043756825.1 Betaproteobacteria bacterium
AAGTGCCGGCCGTATTCCCCGGCCCGCACCCCGATCACGCTGAAGCCCTTGATCAGCGGCCGGTTCATCGCCAGGGCGGGGATGCGGCCGCTGGCAAAACCCAGCAGCAGCAGGCGCCCGCCAAAGGCGGTGCAGCGGGTGGATTCATCGAACACATCGCCGCCCACCGGGTCGGCCACCAGGTCGGCGCCCCGGCCCTGGGTGGCGGCCAGCACGGCTTCACGGAAGCCCGTGGCGGGCAGCACCTGCACGCCCAGATCGGCCAGTGGCTGCAGGCAGGCCGGGTCGGTGGCGCTGGCGATCACCCGCGCACCCAGGTGCAGGCCGATCTGCACGCAGGCCTGGCCCACACCGCCGCGCGCCCCGTGCACCAGCAAGGTTTCACCGCGCTGCAGCCGGCCCAGGCGGGCCAGCGCCACCCAGGCGGTCAGGCCGGTTACCTTGGCGGCGGCGGCGCTGTCCAGCGCCACGCCGGCCGGCACCGGCCGCAGCGCGTCGCCCGCCACCACCACCCGCTCGGCCAGCAGCCCGGTCTTGCTGCCGAACATCACCGCCTGGCCGGGTCGCCAGCCGCTGGCCGGGCCGGCCTGCTCGACGATGCCGGCGCCCTCCATGCCCACCACATAGGGCAGGGCGGGCTTGAACTGGTAGCCGCCCCGGGTCATTAGCAGATCGGGGAAGTTCAGCGCCGCTGCGTGCATCCGTACCTGCACATCGGCCGGGCCCAGCGCCGGCAAGGCCCAGGCTTGCAGGCCCACGCCCGACAGGTCGTCGCTGAGGCGGTCACAGACCAGGGCCAGGGTGCTATCAGGCGTTGGCATCGGCAGGCTCGTCCAGTGGTGTGGTGGTGACGAAGGGCGAGCCACTGCGGCCACGCGCGCCGGCCATTGTGGGGCGTTGGAACGCTGGCCACGGGCTCGGCCCCTGTCGCGCAAGCCGCACGCCGCAGGGTCGCCACGCCGTGATCCCGTTTGCGGCGCGCGCCGGCCTGTTGTCCGGCCCGCATGGGGTCATGAGAGGGCGGTCGCGCGCACCCACCTGCGCAGAAGTGGTCGCGCCCTGGCGCCGACCCTGGCGATGGTCTCGCCGCCCGGCGCCTGGGGGCCGGATCTCGCGCCGGCCGCGGCTGCGGGGTACAGTGCGCGGCCGCCATGCCCGATACCCTCCCCCCGATTGCGGCCGATGCCGCCCCCGTCGCGCCCGCCGCCGCCAAGCCCCGGCCTGCCCCCCACCCGCTGCCCAATCCGCGCCATGCGGCACGGGTGCCGCCGCAGATCGGCGCCGATGCGCTGAACCGGGTTCGCAACGCCGCCTACCAGCTGCCGCAGGTGGTGGCGCCGGGCGACATGCCGTCCGACCTGGTGCCCGAACATGCCGCCGACGGCGACGAGCGCATGGACCGCCTGGGCCTGGTGCTGCTGCAAAAGGGCGTGCCTGGCCAGCGTCCCAGCCGCTGGATCGCGCCCGGCCTGATCGAAGAGGCGCTGCGCCACCTCGACGCGCTGGGCAGCGGCCCCAAGCTGCGCGCGCTGATGACCGAGCGCGCTGGCGTGCTCGATGGCCTGGGCATCACCCGGGCCGGCCCCGACACCTGGGAGCGCAGCGCCACGCAGGTGCTGACCCTGGCGCAGGACGACTGGCGCATCGAGGTCACCCACCTCACCGCACTCGGCGGCGCGCCGGTCTGGCGCTACTTCCGCGATGGCGACAAGGCTGCGCTGGTTGCCGTGCTGGTGCAGGTGCCGGCCTACCCGCATGCGGCCGAGCTGCAGGCCGCGCTGGACGGCCTGGTCGAGCAGGCTGGGCACATCAACCCGGGCCGGATCGAGTCGCTCCTGCCCGGCCTGCAGAGTGAATGCGCCACGCCGCAGCCGCTGGCCGAGCTGAAGGCCGGCTGCGGCCGCGCGCTCGACCGCTGGGCCAACCGGGTCAATGAGCTGGACACGCTGGATGACCTGAACGCCGAGCTGGCCTTTCAGGGTTACCCGGACAGCTTCAAGCTGGCGCGGCGTGCCCAGCGCAAGGTCACGCTGTTCGTCGGCCCGCCCAACAGCGGCAAGACCCATACCGCCTTCGAGCGCCTGGCCGCCGCCGAGCGCGGTGCCTACCTGGCCCCGCTGCGCCTGCTGGCGCTGGAGGGCCGTGACCGCCTGGTGGCGCGCGGCGTGCCCTGCAGCCTGCGCACCGGCGAAGAAAACGCGCCGATGGACGGCGCCCGGGTGGTCAGCAGCACCATCGAGATGATGGGCAGCAGCGAGTTGATCGATGTGGCGGTGATCGACGAGGCCCAGATGATCTTCGACCCCTGGCGCGGCTGGGCCTGGACCCAGGCCATCGTCGGCGCGCCGGCGCGCGAGTTGCTGATCATCTGCTCGGCCTATGCGGTGCCGGCCATCGAGAACCTGCTCGGCCTGTGTGGCGAACGCTGCACGGTGCGCCACTTTGAGCGCAAGCAGCATGTGCAATTGCTGCCCCACCCGGTGCCGGTGCACACGCTGATGCTCGGCGATGCGGTGGTGGCCTTCAGCCGCCGCGACGTGTTGATGCTGCGCGACCAGATCGCCGCGGCCGGCCACCCGGTGTCGGTGATCTACGGCGCGCTGCCGCCGGAAGTGCGGCGCCGCGAAGCCGAGCGTTTCGCCGAAGGCGCCTCGCACATTCTGGTGGCCACCGACGCCATCGGCATGGGCCTGAACCTGCCGATCCGCCGCGTGCTGTTCAGCACCATGACCAAGTTCGACGGCCAGGGCGACCGCGCGCTGAGCGAATCGGAAGTGCACCAGATCGCCGGCCGCGCGGGCCGCTTCGGCATGCACGACGAAGGCTTCGTCGGCGTGCTGCGCGAGGCCGAGCCCACGGCCGCGAAGATGCTGAAGGACCTGCTGCCGCGCACGCCGCGCGCACCGCGTGACTTCAAGGCGCCGGTGGCACCGAACGGCTGGCATGTCGAGACCATTTCCTCGCGGCTTGGCTTGAGCAAGCTGCGCGAGGTGCTGGGCGTCTTCATGGACCAGCTGCAACTCGACAACGCCCACTTCGAAGTCGCCAAGCTGGAACAGATGCTCGAGCTGGCCGAGAAGCTGGACGTGACCGCCGCCTCGCTGTCGCTGAAAGAGCGCTTCACCTATGCGCAGGCGCCGGTCGACAGCCGCACCGAATCGCAGGTGCAGGAATTCCTCAGCTGGGCGAACAGCCAC
>JAYUQJ010000401.1:0-3193 GCA_043756825.1 Betaproteobacteria bacterium
AGAGATCGCCGCGACGAACGACGACACCAAGTATGCGCTGGGCTCGGTGCTCAACCATGTGCTGCTGCACCAGACCATCATCGGCCAGGAGGCAATGCTACAGATGGAGATGGCCGGCGATGACCCCGACGTGATCGTCGGCTGCACCGGCGGGGGCAGCAACTTTGCCGGCATCGCCTTCCCCTTCATCGGCCAGCAGCTGCGCGGCAAGGGGCGTACCAAGCAGCGCCGCATCGTGGCAGTAGAGCCCGCCGCCTGCCCCAGCCTGACCCGCGGCAAGTACGCCTACGACTTTGGCGATACCGGCCACATGACCCCGCTGACCAAGATGCACACCCTGGGCAGCACCTTCACCCCGCCCGGCTTCCATGCCGGCGGCCTGCGTTACCACGGCATGGCACCTATGGTCAGCCACTTGAAAGAGCTGGGCCTGCTGGAGGCCACGGCCTACCACCAGGTGGCCTGCTTCGAGGCCGGCGTGCTGTTCGCGCGGGCCGAAGGCATCGTGCCGGCGCCCGAGGCCAACCACGCGGTCAAGGGCGCCATCGTCGAAGCGCTGCGCTGCAAGGCCGAGGGCAAGCCCGAAGTGATCCTGTTCAACCTGTGCGGCCACGGCCATTTCGACATGGCCGCCTACAGCAGCTACTTTGCCGGCAAGCTCACCGACCAGAGCTATAGCGAAGAAGAGCTGGCGATGGCCCTGTCAGGCCTGCCCTCGGTGCCGGCCTGAGGGCCGGGGCTGGCTGTAGGACTGGGCGCACCACCGATCGGGCGGTGCACTGATGGCCGCCGTGCGCACCCTGCGCGATGCTGGCTGCATGACCCTGTCGACCTGAACCAGGACCGCAGGGACCTCCAGTCAACCCCCAGGAGCCTCTCATGACCCCCAGCAGCCGCACCAGCCTGATCCTCGCCATCGCGGCGTCCACCCTGACCCTGAGCGCCTGCGGCAGCATGACCAGCCGCGAGCGTGACACCGCCGTGGGCGCTGCCGTCGGCGGCGTGGCCGGCTCGGTCCTCACCGGCGGCAGCACGATCGGCACGGTCGGCGGCGCGGTGGTGGGTGGCGTGATCGCCAACGAGATCAACAAGAAAAAGTGAGCGCAGCGCGCACCGCTGGCCGGCAAGGGCCGGGTGGTGCCTTGTCCCGACTGCAATGATCTAGCCGGCGCGACCCGCCCAGTAGCGATCCTTGAGCAGGCGCTTGTACAGCTTGCCCGTAGGATGGCGCGGCAACTCGGGCTCGAAATCCACTGATTTCGGGCACTTGATGGGTGACAGGTGCTCGCGGCAATAGGCGATCAGGGCCTGCGCCAGTGCCGGGCCAGCCTCGTGCATGTCGCGCGGTTGAACTACCGCCTTGACCTCCTCACCAAATTCTTCGTTGGGCACGCCGAACACCGCGCAGTCGGCGACCTGCGGGTGCCCGATCAGCACGTTTTCGGTCTCCTGCGGGTAGATGTTGACCCCGCCCGAGATGATCATGAAGGCCTTGCGGTCAGTCAGGTAGAGATAGCCTTCGGCGTCGACATAGCCCACATCGCCCAAGGTGGTCCAGCCCAGCGCATGGGTGCTTGCGGCGGTCTTGGCCGGGTCCTTGTGGTAGGCGAACGGCCGCCCGTTGGCAAAGTAGACCGTGCCGGCCTGGCCTGCGGGCAACACTTGGCCACTGTCGTCGTCGACGATGCACAGCTCGCCGATCACCGCCTGGCCCACCGTGCCCTTGTGCGCCAGCCATTGGGCGGAGTCGACGAAGGTGGCGCCATTGCCCTCGGTGCCGGCGTAATACTCCCACAGCACCGGGCCCCACCAGTCGATCATCTGTTGCTTGACCGCCACCGGGCACGGCGCGGCAGCATGGATGGCGCAGCGCAAGCTCGAGAGGTCATGGGCGTGCCGCACCTCGTCCGGCAGTTTGAGCATGCGCACGAACATGGTGGGCACCAGTTGGCTGTGGCTGATGCGGTAGTCCTGAACCAGGCGCAGGTAGGCCCGGGCATCGAAATGGGCCATCACCACCACGGTGCCGCCCAGGCGCTGTACGCCCAGGGTGTAGCGCAGCGGGGCAGCGTGATAGAGCGGCGCGGGTGACAGATAGACCGTGTCGCCGCCCATGCCGTACAGCCGAACCATCAGGTCGACCAGCGGGTTGGGCGCGTCGATGGCGGTGTCTTGCGGTGGCACGAAAACGCCTTTGGGTCGGCCGGTGGTACCGCTGGAATAGAGCATGTCGCCGCCGGCCTGCTCGTCGGTGATGCGCTCCACGGGCTGGGCCGCCACGGCCGACTCATAGGCCGACCAGCCGGCCATGGCGCCGTCCAGCATCCACCAGAGTGCCACCTTCGGGCAGGCGCTGGTCAGGTGCTGCACGGCTGGCGCCATCGCCCGGCTGGCAATCACCGCCTTGGCGCCGCAGTCATCGACGATGTAGGCGACCTCGGCTTCGGTCAGGCGCGTGCTCATCGCGGTGTAGATCAGGCCGGCGCGCTGTGCGCCCCAGCAGATCTCGAAATAGCGCGGATGGTTTTCCAGCATCAGGGCAATGTGATCGCCGCTGCGCAAGCCCTGGTCGCGAAACAGCTGGGCCACCTGGTTGGACCGGTCATCCAACTCGCGGTAGGTCAGCACCTCGCCGGTCTCGGCCATGATGACAGCGGGCTTGTCAGGCGTGGCCTGGGCGTGCAGCGACGGGTGCATGGCGGGGCTCTCGGTGCGGTGGGCGCGGGCCGCGCCCGCACGCCGGGATTGGACGCCGGTCCGCCCTGCCCGGGCTGTCGCCTGCGCTACCTTGCCGGCCCGCACAGCGCCGGCGCCGGGCCCGCCGCACAAGCGCGGGTCAGCTCGACAACTGCTGCCAGGCCTTGTCCAGGCGCTTGCTGCTCACCGGCTGGGGCGTGCGCAATTCCTGGGCGAAGAAGCTGACCCGAAGCTCCTCCAGCAGCCAGCGGTACTCGTCGAGCCGGGCGTCGGCCGCGCCCTTGGCCTCGGCCAGGCGGCGCAGGTAGCGTTGCTCCAGCGGGCGCAGTTCGGCCAGACGGGCGGCATCACGGGCCGGGTCGGCGCGCCATTTGTCCAGCCGCAGCGTGATCGCCTTGAGATAGCGCGGGTAGTGCTGCAACTGGGGATAGGGTGCCTGCGGCAGAAAGCGCTTGGGCAGCAGGCGTTGCAATTGGGCGCCGATATCGTCGGCCAC
>JAYUQJ010000402.1:0-3193 GCA_043756825.1 Betaproteobacteria bacterium
GGCAGCAACAACGTCGACCACTGCACCCGGCTTTGCCATGCCTCGTCGGTGGTGGCCCTGCTCGAGGGCATAGGCTCGGCGGCAGTCAGCAACCCGGTGCGCGACGTGGCCCGGGCCGAGGTGGTGCTGCTGATCGGCGCCAACCCCACGGTCAACCATCCGGTGGCGGCCAGCTTCCTGAAGAACGCGGTGCGCGCCGGCACCCGGCTGATCATCTGCGACCCGCGCCGGTCCGACCTGGCCCGCATCGCCCACCGCTACCTGCAGTTCAAGCCCGACACCGACGTGGCGCTGCTGAATGCGCTGATGCATGTGATCGTCACCGAGGGCCTGGTCGACGCCAACTTCATCGCCAGCCGCACCAGCGGCTACGAGGCCCTGCGCGACAACGTTGCGGCCTATTCGCCCGAGGCGATGGCGCCGCTGTGCGGCATCGACGCCCAGACCCTGCGCGAGGTGGCGCGGCTCTACGCCACCAGCAAGGCGTCGATGATCCTGTGGGGCATGGGCGTGTCGCAGCATGTGCACGGCACCGACAACGCGCGCTGCCTGATCGCGCTGGCCCTGATGACCGGCCAGATCGGCCGGCCGGGCACCGGCCTGCACCCCTTGCGCGGGCAGAACAATGTGCAGGGCGCGTCCGACGCCGGCCTGATCCCGATGATGCTGCCCGACTACCAGCCGGTGAGCCAGCCCGAGGGTCGCGCCCGCTTCGAGGCTGCCTGGCACCTGGCGCCCGGCACGCTGGACGCCCGGCCCGGCCTGACCGTGGTGGAGGTGATGCATGCCATAGCCCGCGGCGAGGTACGCGGCCTGTATGTGATGGGCGAGAACCCGGCGATGTCCGACCCCGACGCCAACCACGCCCGGCAGGCGCTGGCCGCGCTGGACCACCTGGTGGTGCAGGACATCTTTCTCACCGAGACCGCCTACCTGGCCGATGTGGTGCTGCCCGCCAGCGCCTTCCCCGAGAAGACCGGCAGCTTCACCAACACCGACCGGCTGGTGCAGATGGGGCGCCAGGCCATAGACCCGCCGGGCCAGGCCCGGCCGGACCTGTGGATCATCCAGCAGATGGCCCGGCAGCTGGGCCTGGACTGGCCCGAGCGCGATGTCTCGGCGGTGTTCGATGAAATGCGCCGCACCATGCCCAGCATCGCCGGCATCACCTGGGCCCGGCTGGAGGCGGAAGGCGCGGTCACCTACCCCTGCCTGCACGAAGGCGACCCGGGCGACGCCGTGGTCTTCATCGACCAGTTTCCGCGCGCCGGCGGCCGGGCCCGCTTCGTGCCGGCCGACATCATTCCCGCAGCCGAACGGCCTGACGCCGACTACCCGCTGGTGCTGATCACCGGCCGCCAGCTGGAGCATTGGCATACCGGCAGCATGACGCGCCGCGCCAGCGTGCTGGACGCCCTCGAGCCTGACCCCACCGCCCTGGTGCATCCGCTGGACCTGGCCGCGCTGGGCGTGCTGCCGGGCCAGGTCGTGACCTTGCAATCGCGCCGGGGTGCGGTAAGCCTGTATGCCCGCGCCGACGACGGCACGCCGCGCGGGGCGGTGTTCGTGCCCTTCTGCTACTGGGAGGCAGCGATCAACCGCCTGACCCATGCCGCGCTGGACCCCTTCGCCAAAATCCCCGAGTTCAAGTACTGCGCCGTCAGGCTGGTGGCCGGCGGGCCGGTGCCGCTGGCCGGCAGCTACGGTGGTGGCCAGGCGCTGCAGGCCGGGGACACAGCCCCGACCTGAACCGGCTCAGCCGGCCAAGCCCCGCCAGGCCATGTAGCTGGCCAGGCCGTAAAGCAGCAGCGCGAATACCTTCTTCAGCTGCCCGGTGTTCAAGGCATGCGCGGTGCGTGCGCCCAGCGGCGCGGTGAGCACGCTCACGGCGGCGATCACCACCAGCGCCGGCACCATCAGGTAGCCCAGCGCGCCCGGTGGGGTGTCGGGCAGGTTCCAGCCCGCCAGCACATAGCCCAGGGTGTTGGCCAGCGCGATCGGGAAGCCCAGCGCCGCACTGGTGGCCACCGCGTTGTGCATGGCCACATTGCACCAGGTCATGAAGGGCACGCTGATGAAAGCGCCGCCCGCCCCGACCAGCCCGGAGACCAGGCCGATCACGCCGCCGGCCGCAGTGGCGCCGAGCGGGCCCGGCATCTGTCGGCTCGGCTTGGGCTTGCGGTCGATCAGCATCTGGGTGGCCGAGAAACCGACGAAGGCGGCAAACACCAGCGCCAGCGCCGAGCCCTTGACCAGCGCGAAGATACCCGCGCCCGACACCAGACCCCCCACCACGATGCCCGGCACCAGCCGCCGCACCAGCGCCCAGCGCACCGCGCCGCGCTGGTGGTGGGCGCGCACACTGGCGATCGAGGTGAACAGGATGGTGGCCATCGACGTGGCGATGGCCATCTTCACCGCCAGCCCGGGCTCGATACCCCGGTGGCTGAAGATCAGCGTGAGAAAGGGCACCAGCAGCATGCCGCCACCGATGCCCAGCAGCCCGGCCAGGAAGCCGGTGCAAGCGCCCAGCAGCAGCAGTTGTGCCACCAGGGCGGGGTCGAGAAAGGACATCAGGTCTCCATTTGCTGCAGCAACTGGGTCACGGCATCCCATTCGGCGGCGCTGACCGGGGTGATGGACAGCCGGCTGCCCGGCCGCAGCAGCAGCATCGTGGCCAGTTCGGGGCGCTGGCGCATCTCGCGCAGGCTCAGCAGCCGGGTGGTGGCCACCCACTGCAGATCGACATGCAGCCAGCGCGGCGCGGCGGGTGTGGACTTGGCGTCGAAATAGGGGCTGCCCGCATCGAACTGGCTGGCATCGGGGTAGGCAGCGCTGGCCACGCGGGCCAGGCCGGCCACACCGGGTTCGGCGCAGGACGAGTGGTAGAACAGCACGCCGTCACCCACCCGCATCGCGTCGCGCATGAAGTTGCGTGCCTGGTAATTGCGCACGCCGGTCCAGGGCAGGGTGGCTGCGGGCGCGCGGGCCAGGTCGTTGATCGAGCATTCGGCCGGCTCGCTCTTCATCAGCCAGTGGTGGAGCATGGCGGACGGGCGGCCTCGGGAGAGAAAGGGGGGAGGGTGTCCGTTGCGAGCCGTGAGCCGCATTCCTGATCCCAGGTGGGAGATCAGGTGGGCGAGGTCAGCGAGGCTTCGGGTTCATCTGACGCGAGACGATCACACCAGCCTTG
>JAYUQJ010000403.1:0-8741 GCA_043756825.1 Betaproteobacteria bacterium
GTCCAGGTAATGGCGCAGGATCACGCAGCCAAAGCGCAGATTGGTCTGCATGTGGAACAGCCGCGCCGGGTCGCCGTCGCCGATCAAACGGGCCCAGAACGGCATCACCTGCATATAGCCCCGGGCGCCGGCCCGGCTGATGGCGTATTTGCGAAATCCGCTCTCGACCTGGATCAGGCCCAGCACCAATGCCGGCTCCAGCCCGGCGCGGCGGCTCTCGTACCACAGGGTCTCGAGAAACTCGATCCGGGTCGCGGCCTCGCTCTTGTGACGCTTGAGGCGCTCGCTCATCGCGCCCAGCCACTTCAGGAAGCCCAGCCGGGCCTCCTGGTTGGCAAAGTCGGGCTTGGGCGGCGCGGCCCGCGCCACCGCCGCCCTCAGGGCCGAGCGCACCGCGTCGGCCAGGGCCTCCTCGGCCTGGTTGCCAGCGGCTGCAAGCCGGGGCCAGGCCAGGCCGCAGGCCGCGATCTGCAGCCAGCTGCGGCGCCTCATGCCCGGCTCATGGCGCCAGGCGGCCCTTCACCCAGGCCGCGGCATCTGCCAGCGCCACCACGCTGGCCTGGGCCTCGCGCCGGCCCTGCACCTCCACCGTGCCGGCCTTGAGGCCGCGGTCTGAGATCACCAGCCGCTGCGGCACGCCGATCAGCTCCCAGTCGGCAAACATCGCCCCCGGGCGCTCGCCGCGGTCGTCCAGCAGCACATCCACCCCGGCCGCTCGCAGCTGCTGGTGCAGGGCGTCGGCGGCGGCCCGCACCTCGGCCGATCGGTCGTAGCCGATGGCGCAGATCACCGCCTCGAAGGGGGCAATCGACACCGGCCAGACGATGCCACGCTCGTCGTGGTTCTGCTCGATCGCCGCGCCCAGCACCCGGGTCACGCCGATGCCGTAGCAACCCATCTCCATCCACCGCGGCTTGCCGGTTTCATCCAGGAAGCTGGCATTCATGGCCTTGGAATATTTGGTGCCAAGGTAGAACACATGGCCCACTTCGATGCCGCGCTGGATCGCCAGCACGCCCTGGCCGTCAGGCGACGCATCACCGGCCACCACATTGCGCAGATCGGCCACCAGGTCGGGCTCGGGCAGGTCGCGGCCCCAGTTGACACCGGCCAGGTGAACGTCGGCCGCGTTCGCACCGCAGACGAAATCAGCCATCGCCGCCACCGTGCGGTCGGCAATCACCCTGAGCGGCTTGTGCAAGCCGACCGGCCCCAGGTAGCCCGGCTTGCAGCCGAAATGGTCATCGATCTCGGCCCCCGTGGCGAAGCGCCAGCCGGCCTTCAGGCCTTCGACCTTGCCGGCCTTGACCTCATTCAGGTCGTGGTCGCCGCGCAGCAGCAACAAGTAGACGGTCGACCCGGCGATGCCGCCTTTGTCATCCAGGCTGTCGGTGGCCAGCACCAGGCTCTTGACGGTCTGCGTCAGCGGCAGGCCCAGCCAGGCCGCGACGTCGGCGCAGGTGCTCTTGCCCGGCGTCGGCATCCGGGTCAAGGCCTGGGCCGGGGTGCCACGCGGCGCGGCCGGCGCCAGCGCCTCGGCCAACTCGATGTTGGCGGCAAAGTCGCTGCCGGGGCAATAGACGATGGCGTCCTCGCCGGTGTCGGCGATCACCTGGAATTCATGCGAGAGATCGCCGCCGATCGCACCCGAATCCGCCGCCACCGCGCGGTAGCGCAGGCCGAAGCGGTCGAAGATGCGCTTGTAGGCGTCGAACATCACCTGATAACTGCGCGCCGCAGCGGCCGGGTCGCGGTCGAATGAGTAAGCGTCCTTCATCGTGAATTCGCGCCCGCGCATGATGCCGAAGCGCGGCCGGCGCTCGTCGCGGAACTTGGTCTGGATATGGTAGAAATTCTTGGGCAGCTGCTTGTAGCTGCGCAACTCCTGCCGGGCGATGTCGGTGACCACCTCTTCGCTGGTGGGCTGGATGATGAAGTCGCGGTCGTGGCGGTCCTTGACCCGCAGCAGCTCGGGGCCGTAGGCCTGGAAGCGGCCGGTCTCCTGCCAGAGCTCGGCCGGCTGCACCACCGGCATCAGCAATTCGACCGCGCCGGCGCGGTTCATCTCATCCCGGATGATGGCCTCGACCTTGCGGATCACCCGCAGGCCCATCGGCATGTAGTTGTAGATGCCGGCGGCCAGGCGCTTGATCATGCCCGCGCGCAGCATCAGCCGGTGGCTCACCACCTCGGCGTCGGCGGGGGCTTCCTTCAGGGTGGAAACGAAGAACTGGGAGGCTTTCATCGGCGCGGTCAAGGGTGGTTGGCGCCTAGCCCGGCAAGCGTGCGGGCGCGCTGCCAGCACCTGCGCCAGGACGGCGATGCGGCCCTTGCATCCGGGTTAGCGAGGTCCGCTGCCCGCACTGCGCAGGTGCAATAATGATTTCAGTACAAATATCGAGGTTTGATTATGCTCGACCGCGAAGGCTTCAGGCCTAACGTCGGCATCATCCTGCTCAACGCCCGCAATCAGGTGTTCTGGGGCAAACGGCTGCGAACCCATTCGTGGCAGTTCCCCCAGGGCGGCATCAAATACGGCGAGTCGCCCGAGCAGGCCATGTTGCGCGAGCTGCATGAAGAAGTCGGCCTGCGACCAGAGCATGTGCGCATCCTGGCCCGTACCCGTGACTGGTTGCGCTACGAGGTGCCGGATCACTTCATCCGCAAGGATGCCCGCGGCCACTACCGTGGCCAGAAGCAGATCTGGTTTCTATTGCGCCTGATGGGACGCGACAGCGATCTGGACCTGCGCGCCACCGACCACCCCGAGTTCGACGCCTGGCGCTGGAATGAGTACTGGGTGCCGCTCGACCTGGTGATCGAGTTCAAGCGCGGGGTCTACCAGATGGCGCTGAGCGAGCTGGCCCGCTTCGTGCCGCAACAGCACCACAACCGCTACCTGCGCGGCCATGGCCGCGTCGGCCCGCTTGACGACCCGGCCGAGCATGCGCCGCTGTCCATCGGCCCGGTGACCACCGGCTTCGGTGACCTCGACAGCGCGCACGACGCGCTCGAATCGGGCCCCGGCGCCCTGCCCACCGCCGATCTGGGCCCGCGCCCCGACGAGCCGGGCAACGGGGCTGGCGGGCGCCAGGCGCCGCCCGAGAGCGGCCATTAGCCTGGACTGGCGCTGGCTCAGACCCGACCAGCCGGCCCCCAGGGCAACATCAAGGTCAGCCAAAGCAGCTGCTGGAACTCCGGCTCGAATCGATCGATGATGGCCTGGGGCTCGGGGCACAGCGCCGCGTCGGTGATCAGGCCGAACTGCACCCCGCCGTCATAGCTGAGGATGCTCACGCCCACCCCCACACTGCCTGAGGTGGGCACCCAGAACAGGGCCTGGCGCAGCGTAGCGCCGCACAGTTGCAGCGGCTGCTTCGGGCCGGGCACATTGGTCATCACCGCCGTGGTCTTGCGTGAGAAAAGGCCCAGTACCCGGTCTTGCAGCGGCTTGCTCAGCAGGCCGGTGACTGCCAATACGCCAAAGGCCAGCAGCGGTTGAAAGCTGCCCTTGAGCTGTGCCATGCGCTCGCGCACCGCATAGACCCGCTGCACCGGGTTGGCGATGCCGATGGGCAGCATCAGGGGGGCCAGGCCGAAGCGGTTGCCCAGCTGCCAGGCCTGGTCGAGCGGCCGCAGGTTCACCGGCACCATGGCGCGGATCTCGGCACCGCGGGTGTCGTCGCCCTGGGCGTGCAGCCAGTGTCCGATGGCCCCGGAGACGCAGGCCAGCAACACGTCGTTGATCGAGCAATCCAGGCTCTTGCTGATCGCCTTGACCTGGTCCAGCGGCAAAGGCTCGCCCCAGGCCACCACCTTGCGGCCCACGGGCTGGCCCTTGAGCCGGGTCGGGCTGTCATCGGCCATCAGCGCCAGCGCCGCCAGGTCACCCAGCACATGCAGGCCGGCGCGGGCCAGGTCCAGCCCCTCGTGCAGGGGCTCCTGCGGAGGGGCCAGCGCCTGCAGGATGCCGGCCAGGCCGTCGCCTGACCGGTCCAGCGCCCGCACCGCCAGCCCGGTAAGCGGGCGCAGCACCGCGTCCGAGAGCCAGTCGCCGTCATGGTCGCCTTGCGGCTCTGGCGGCACCCTGGCCTGGGGCGGGCCGGCGCTGCCATCGGTGATCGAATTCATCACCGAAATCAGGGCGATGCCGTCACCGATGCAGTGGTGGATGCGGACGATGATGGCGCAGCCGCCCTCATAGGCCTGCAGCCAGTGAAACTGCCACAGCGGCCGGTTCGGGTCGAGCGGGGTGGCGGCCAGGTCGCCACAGCGCCGCTGCAGGGCCTGGCGCGGTGACTGGCCCGGTTCGGGCCGCAGGCGATCTGCCACCACATGCGCGGCGATATCGAACTCGGCGTCGTCGACCCAGACCGCGCCGAGTGCGTCGCGCACCGCGCGCTGGCCGAAGCGTTCGTACTGCAGCAGGCGCTGGGCGATGCGCTGGCGCAGGGCAGCCAGGGTGACAGGCCGGTCCAGCAGCCAGACCCCGGTGATCATCATCAGGTTGACATCGTTGTCCATGCGCAGCCAGGCGGTGTCCACACGGGACATGCGGCGCTCGGGGTGCGGGCTCATCGGTGCTGCTCGGCAGGGTCGATCATCATGGGCCCGGGTTCGGCAGCCACCGCGCATTGCAGCGCTGCCTGGATGGATCGGCGACGATGCTGGGTAACATCGGCTTCGTCAAGATTGATTTTCAAGCCCAGGAGACCCGCCATGACCAAGCTCAAATCCGCTTTCGACCAAGCCGTGACAGACAGCAAGCAACTGCCGGAAAAGCCCGACAACATGACGCTGCTGAAGCTTTATGCCTTGTACAAGCAGGCCAGCGCCGGCGATGTGGACGGCAAGCGCCCTGGCTTCACCGACATGGTGGGCCGCGCCAAATGGGACGCCTGGAACAACCTCAAGGGCACCGACAGCAAGACCGCGATGCAGGACTATGTCGACCTGATCGAATCGCTGAAATAGCGCCGACACCCGGCCGCCGGGCCCACGCCGATCAGGCGCGCGGCGCCTTCTTGGACGCCCGCTTGGCCGGGGCCGGCAGCATGGCACTGGCCGCACCCAGCAATTGATCCAGATTCTTCCCGATCTCGCTTTCGATGGTCTTGGCGAAGGCGCCCAGCAGAAAGCTCAGCTTGGCCTGCAGGTCAAAGTGATCGGTGGCCACGATCAGCTCGCCCTTGACCCCGCTGCGGGTGAAAGAGACGGTGTCGCTGGTCTCGCCCTTCAGCACCGAACAGCTCATGTCGAACTTGGCTTCGGCCATCTCGGCCCAGTCCAGAGCCACCTTGCGGGCCTTGGCCAGACCCAGCTTGTGGTCTCGGTGGATGCGAATATCGGCCATCGTCGGTCTTTCGGGTCAGGGGGTTCAGGGGGTTCAGGGGCTGGCTTGCAAGGTGGCGCGGCGTTCGGCCTGGGGCAAACCGGCGAGGTGGCGCACGGCCGCGTGGAACTTGGCAAAGTCGCGGCCCTGGCGGTCGAACAGGCGCTCGAAGTCGGGCACCAGGCCATCGTAAGCGGCCTGCAGCGCCAGTGCAGCATTGTTGGCGCGTTCAAACCAAGGGTCGTAGCCGTCGAAGCCGGCCCAGGGCCCGCCCGGCGCGGCCTTCATCGCCTGGTAGTCGGCGCGCAGCGCGGCCATCAGGTCCGCCTTGCGCTGGCGCTTCTGCACATCGGGCAGATCGCTGGCGTACAGCGCCAGCAAGCGCGCCCGCGCAGCATGGGTCAGCGCACGAAAGTCGGACCGCCGCTGGCGCGCGAGTGGCTCGTCGTCGGCCCGGGCGCTGTCGGCCAGCCAGAGGGCCAGGCCCAGGCGCTCCACCGCCGTGGCATAGGACTCGTTGAACATGGTGTCGCCCGAGGCAAAGGCCACCTGGTGCGCCAGCTCGTGGAAGATCAGCCGCGCCAGGCCGGCCTCGCTGCCGTTGACAAAGGTGTTGAGCAGCGGGTCGCCGCCCAGCCAGTTGGTCCAGCCCAGGGTGCTGTAGGCCGGCACGCCATAGACCAGCACCTCCAGCCCGGCCTGGCGCTGGCGACTGGCTTCGGCGTCGGCAGCGGCGCGGTCGAAATAACCGCGGTAGCCGACACAGCCCATAAGGGGATAGCACCATGTCTTGAGGCTGAGCGACAGCTCGGGCGCGGCCACCACATTCCACACCACGGCGCTGCGGCCCAGATCGGCGTAGCGGTGGTAGCTGGCGTTGTCGGGCAGGGCCAGTTCACGCACCGCGAATGCGCGCATCTGCTGCGCCAGCAGCAGGCGCTGGCGCAGGGCCGGCGGGGTGGCGGGGTCGGCCAGCCAATCGGCCAGCGGCCGGGCGCGCTGCACCAGGTCCAGGTGGCCACGCAGCGACTGGGCGTAGTAACCCAGCCCGTCGCTCGGGTGAGCGCAAGCGCCCAGCAGCCCCGCCAGGGACGCCAGTGCCAGCCCGGCCAGGCGGCGCCGCAGCGGCCGGCGCAGGCCCGGCGCGCTCAAGCGGCAGCCACCTCGACCAGGCAGTCGTAGAAGGTGGGGCCGCGTCCGATGTCGGTCAGGCGCTGGCTGGTCACTTCGTTGACATTGCTGCCGGCAGCGCCCAGCTTGCGCCACCACACCCCCAGGCCGTTGACCACGCCCGGGCGGGCCCGGTCGATCACCGCCGCCTTGCAGAGATAGCTGCCGCGGTCATTGAAGACCCGCACCATCGCGCCGTCGACCACGCCCCGGGCGCCAGCATCGACCGGATGCAGCTCGACCAGGGGCTCGCCTTCGATGCTGCGCAGGCTCTTGACGTTGACGAAGCTGGAGTTGAGAAAATGCCGCGCCGGCGGCGAGATCATGGCCAGCGGGTAGCGCCGCGCCAGGTCGGGCGACGATTGCCGGCTTTCGTGCGGCGGCACATAGCGCGGCAGGCCCAACCCCGGCGCCGTCACCTGGGCGCGGCCGTTGGGGGTGGCAAAGCCACCGTCGGCAAAGGGTTGGTCGGGCAGGTCGAGCTTGATCCAGCCCTGTTCGCTGAGTTGCGCAAAATCCAGGCTGGGCACCGCCTGGCGCGCCATTTGGGCATCGCTGTCGGCAAAACAGGCCTCGGTGAAACCCATGCAGGCCGCCAGCTCGCGAAAGATCTGGGTATTGGGCTTGGCCAGGCCCTGCGCCGCCACCGCCGGATGGTTGATCAGCACATAGGTGTGGCCATAGCTGGTGTGCACGTCCAGGTGCTCGAGCTGGGTGGTGGCGGGCAAGACGTAGTCGGCGTGGTCGGCGGTGTCGGTGAGAAAGTGCTCCAGCACCACCGTGAACAGGTCTTGGCGGGCAAAGCCGGCCACCACCTTGGGCGACTCGGGCGCCACCGCCACCGGGTTGCTGTTGTAGACGATCAGGGCCTCGATCCTGGGGCCGAATGCGGGCGACGAATCGCGCAGCAGATCATCGCCAATGGTGCTCATGTTGAGGGTGCGGGGGCGTTGGCCCGCCAGCAGGTCGGGCCGCTGCAGCGCGGCGTCGTCGCGCGCCTGCCTGAACCAGCCCGAGGCCGACAGCAGCAGGCCGCCGCCGCGCTGGCGCCAGGCCCCGGTCAGGCAGGGCAGCAGCGCGATCAGGCGCACCGCATTGCCGCCGCCGGCGCAGCGCTGCATGCCGTAGTTCAGGCGGATCGCCGCCGGCCGGGCCTGGGCATAGTCGCGCGCCAGGCCGCGTACCTCGTCGGCCGTGACGCCGCAAACCAGCGCCACCCGCTCGGGCGGCCAGGCCAGGGCCTCGGCGCGCAGCGGCTCGAAGCCGTCGACATGGCGGGCGATGTAATCCTCGTCGAGCCAGGCGTTGACGATCAATTGCTGCATCAATCCCAGTGCCAGCGCGCCGTCGGTACCGGGCAGCAGGGCGATGTGCTGGTGGCATTTGTCGGCGGTCTCGGTGCGGCGCGGGTCGATGCAGACCAACCTGGCACCGGCGCGCTTGGCCTGCTGGGCAAAGGTCCAGAAGTGCAGGTTGGACGCGATCGAATTGCTGCCCCAGATGATGATCAGACGCGCCTCGGCATACTGCTCCAGGTGCATGCCCAGCTTGCCGCCGTAGGTGGCGGCCAGGGCCTCGCCGCCAGCGCTGCTGCAGATGGTGCGGTCGAGCAGCGACGCCCCCAGCCGGTGGAAGAATCGCGCGGCCATGCTCTCGCCCTGCAGCAGGCCCATGGTGCCGGCATAGCTGTAGGGCAGGATGGCCTGCGGATTGCGGGCGGCGATGGCCGTCAAGCGGGCGGCGATGTCGGCCAGCGCCGCGTCCCACGACACCGGCACGAACTGACCGGCGCCCTTGGGGCCGACGCGCCTGAGCGGTGTCAGCACCCGCTCGGGGTGGTAGGTGCGCTCGGGGTAGCGCGAAACCTTGGTGCACAGCGCACCGTGGGTGGGCGGGTGGTCGGGGTCGCCGGCCACCTTGATGACCCGGCCGTCCTGCACGCTGATCTTCAGCGCGCAGGTGTCGGGGCAGTCATGCGGGCAGGCGCCGCGCACCGTGGTGATGGGCGCATCGGCCGGTGGCGCGGCAGCGCCGGGGGCAGTCTGGGCATTCATCCGGCAACTATTGCACAAGGCCGCCCAGGCCCGCCGCCGCTGCTGCCGGCGCTGCCATCCAGGGATACCCGCAGGCGGGCGCCAGGACTGAGAGGCTGAGAGTTTTTCGATCATGCCCGCTCAGCACCCCAAAACGCACCCGCTCGTCGTTGCAAATGCTCGCCATAGCCCGGGCTATGGCTGCG
>JAYUQJ010000404.1:0-3188 GCA_043756825.1 Betaproteobacteria bacterium
GGCGTCTTGGCGTAGACCACCCAGTCGTGGCGCAGGAGTTGGCTCAGACGGGCCTGACGCTTGTCCGCGGTGCTGGCCGGGTCGTTGGCCAACTTGCCGGCTGCACCGTCGCGCGCCAACGCATCGAGGAACTTGCCGCGCAGCACCTTGGACAGTGCATGCACCGGGAACAGGAAGGTCGGACTGCGCTTGGGTGCGCACCACTGGCCTTGATCGTCCAGCCCGCCGCAGGCCATCAGCGCGTGCACGTGGATGTGGCGCCGCAGGTCCTGCGTCCAGGTGTGCAGCACCAGCGTGAAGGCTGGCGTGGCGCCCAGCCAGCGGGGGTTGGCGGCGAACTCGGTGAGCGTGGCCGCGGCGCACTGCATCAAGGTGCGATAGACCCAGCGGGGATGGAGTTGCGCCAGGCCGTTCAGGGCATGCGGCAGCGTGAAGACCAGATGACAGTACGGCACGGGCAGCAGATCGGCCAGTTGCGCCTGGCGCCAGGCGTCACTCGCGCCACTCTGGCATTGCGGGCAGTGCCGGTTGCCGCAGGAGCGGAACAAGCGCTGCTCGCGCCCACAGTGGTCGCACTGCTGCACGGTGCCGCCCAAGGCCGGTGTGCGGCAAGTGACGATGGCCCGCCAGGCACGCGCCTGCACTGTGCTCAGTGCGTGCTGGCTCAGGTAGGCCAGACCGAAGGTGCGCAGCACCTCGGCCAGTGTGGCGCTCACGGCTGCCCCGTCAACGAGTGCGACGGATCAGCGCCGGGGCTGCGGTGGCGATGACGGTGGCGGCGTCTTGGGCAACTGCGACAGCAGAGCCAGCGCGTCACCTCCAGCGCTGTAGCCGGGGCGGGCCATGCGCAGGTAGCGGCTGGTGGTGCTGAGTTGAGCGTGGCCGAGCAACTTGCTCACGCCGTGCAGGTCCACGCCGGCCTCCAGCAGATGGGTGGCGAAGCAATGGCGCAGGGTGTGGATGCCGCCGATCTTGGTAATGCCTGCGGCGTCACGCGCGAGGTAGTAGTAGCGCTGGCCGCTGGCGCGGTCGATGGCACGCGCCGGGTTCGAGCGTGAAGGGAACAACCACTCCGAGCCCTTGGCGTGGGCGCGGCAGGTGCGCCAATACAGCCGCAGGTCGGCCAGCAACTCAGCAGTCAGCAGTGCGTAGCGGTCCTGGCCGCCCTTGCCCTGGATGACGCGGATGCACATGCGGTCGGGGGCCGAGTCGATGTCGCAGCCGCGCAGTTGACACAGCTCGCTCAGGCGCAGGCCGCTGGCATAGGCCAGCGTCAGGAACATTCGGGCCTTGGGCGACAGAGGTGCTGCCAACAGCGCGGCCACCTCAGCGCGCGACAGCACCTCGGGCAGCCGTTGCGGGTTGCGGCCCATGGGTATCTGCGCTCGACGCTGATCCTGGCCCAGCACATCGCACACCAGGAAGCGCAATGCGCAGGAGGTGATGTTGACGGTGGAGCGTGAGCGCTGTCGGTCCTGCAGCAAGTACAGCAGGTACGCCTGAACTTGCTCGTCGGTCAGCAGCGCTGGGCTGCAGTGGTGGTGCTTGGCCACCTGCCCGACAGCGGACAGGTAGGTCTCCTGAGTGCGCGCAGCAAAGCCGCGCAACACCATCGCATCGATCATGCGTTGGCGCAGTGGTGTCATCGTCGTCTCCAAGGTCCGGGGAACAGTCCCCGAAGACGAAGGTACGACTCCCTGACGCGCCAATCTCGTCGCGCGCTACCACCGCGTCAGCGGTTTAGTTCAACAGTTGTTATGCTAGTGGGCCCACATGGGCTCGCCTTCGCAAAAAACGGGGACACGTTCGTAAATGATTGGAAGGGAGATAAGGTGGTCAAGGTCACTCAGCAAGGGCGCGTCCAAATCATAGCGAACGTCAAAGGTCCTGTCGGTTTGGCCTTTGGGCGATCCGGTGACCTTTATGCGGCGCAGCCGCAAGCACGCATGGTTTCACGGATAAGGCCGGACGGTACAATTGTTACTTTCATCGAAAACCTGGCTGAACCAAGAGACCCGGTTTTCGATGCGGCGGGAAACCTCTTTCTGGCAGAGACGGTCGCGGGTCGCATCCTTAAGTTCTCTGGCAGTTTCTAGAAGGTGCGAGCGCACGCGCAGGACGCTATTTGCCCAACTCCACGCTCACTCGGACGCGCGCAACAACGGCGCGCGTCGGTTAGCTCTGCGTTGGGCATCAAAGGTGATGGTGCCAGCTCTTCCAATGACTACCTGCAAGGAGGCTTTACGATGACAAACATAGCGAGATTTCGGGAGTTCGTTCAGCACCTCACCAAACTCATCGACGAGGTCGGTGATGACGAGGAGCATGTATTCGTCGACGGCAAAGCTCGCCTATCGGAACTCATCACCCACGACGATTGGCTGCCCGAGCAGTTTGCCCAAGCGAGTCCAGAGCGGTATCAGCAATACTTGCTGTATTGCGACCCGATGGAACATTTCTCCATAGTCAGTTTTGTCTGGGGGCCGGGTCAAACAACGCCCATACACGACCATACCGTATGGGGCATGGTCGGAGTCATGCGCGGCGCAGAATTATGTGAGGAGTTCAACCTAGATTCGGCTACTGGGCAGTTGGTTTCAGGATGTACGCATCAGGTCACACCCGGTGGAATCGATTTGGTGTCTCCGCGCGTTGGGGATATTCATAGAGTATCAAACGCTCTCGCTTATCGCCCGTCGGTCAGCATCCACGTTTATGGTGCCAATATTGGAGCTGTCAATCGCCATATTTACGCACCACCCAGCTGGAACGCGAAAGCATTTATTTCTGGATATTCGAGCGCCGTGATTCCCAACCTTTGGGACAGGTCAGAGGAAATACCGCCTAGTACCGGCCCTTGCTGGGCTCGGCACTGACGCTGGTGGCCAGCGAGGGCGGCGTCGCGCGCGGTGGGTTCGTGCTCGGCATCTTCGGCCTGGGGGCCGCCGTACCGCTGGTCGCCGTGGCCTACGCCTCACGCCACGGCTTCGTGCGTGTGCGCGACTGGGTGCTGGTACGCATCGACCGTGTGCGCCACGGCTTCGCGCTGCTGCTCGGTGCCATGGGCGTGGCGATCCTCACCGGCGGCGACAAGTGGATCGAAGCGCGCGTGCTGCAATGGCTGCCCGACGCGTGGGTCAACCTCACCGTTGGCCTCTGATTTCAACCCCCCAAGACCTCAACAGGAG
>JAYUQJ010000405.1:0-3186 GCA_043756825.1 Betaproteobacteria bacterium
GGCCTTGTCCCAGCGGTTGACCACCACCATGTCG
The DNA here is from genome assembly GCA_043756825.1 of Betaproteobacteria bacterium. Taxonomy (GTDB): domain Bacteria; phylum Pseudomonadota; class Gammaproteobacteria; order Burkholderiales; family Burkholderiaceae_C; genus Pseudaquabacterium. Next base: position 35 of record JAYUQJ010000405.1, read on the forward strand.
AGCAGGCCGTCGCCGTTCAGGTCCAGCAGCAGGCCACCGCGGCCGCGCTTGAAGCTGGCCATGCCGGCCAGCTGCCCCACCTGCACGAAGCGGCCATCGGGCTGCTGCAGCAGCAGGTCATTGGGGTCGAGCGTGGCGAAGTCGGGCATCGCGCCCACATTGCCCTTGACGATGAACAGATCGGCCAGCCCATCGTTGTTGACGTCGCCGAACTGCGCATGCCAGGCGGTGGACGGATGCACGTCGCCGCCCACATAGGGCCGGTGGGCCGTGACGCCGCGCTTGTAGGCGATGTCGGTGTAGCTGGGCTGGCCGGGGCCGGCGCTGAGGGTCTGCAGCTTGTTGTCGGACATGCTGGTGATGAAGACCTCGGGGTAGCCGTCGCCGTCCAGGTCGTGGCTGGCAATGCCCATGCCCCAGATCTGCAGCGGCTTCCAGCCCTGCGCCGCCGTGTACAAGACCGGGCTCTGGCCGGGCGCCAGCCGCCACAGCTGCTCCTGCCCGCCCTTGTAGTACTCGCGGTCATTGGCCACGCGCAGCGCCGGCTCGCCATTGCGGGCCCAGTCGGAAAACAGCATCGACAGTGCGCAGTGGCCCGGCGCCAGCGGCAGCGCCGGCGCAAAGGCCTTGCCCGTGGCATCGGGCCGCCACAGGCTGCCCGGCGTGCAGTGGCCCCAGGGGAAATCGGGCCTGGCGCGGTCCACATAAGTGCCGATGGCCAGCGTGGGCCAGCCATTGCCGCGCTCCCAGGTGGCCGCAAAGGCGGTGTGCCAGGCATTGCCGGTGTGCAACTTCCAGGCCGCGTTGGCGCGCTCGAAGCGGCACTGGCCCAGGCCGCGGAACACCTGCACCTCGCCCACCCGCAGCACCACCAGATCGGCCAGGCCATCGCCGTCGATGTCGATCGGATAGGCGCCCAGGGCATTCGTCAGCGCCAGGCCCGAGCGCTCTTCCAGCAGCTTGACCGGACCGCCGCGCAGGCTCTTGTTGCGGTAGAACCTGGCCTTGTTGACGCCGGCAGTGACATACAGCTCGGGCAGGCCGTCGCCATCGCAGTCAAAGGCGGCCACGCCGCCGCCCACCAGGTACTCGCCGTCGCCGTCGAAGCGGCTCTGCAGGCCGGCGCTGTCGGTCTCCTCGACATAGCGCGGCACCGGCGGCAGCGGCGCGGCCGGCTGGGCTGCGGCCGGCTGGGCCGCTGCTGTCAGGGCCGCTGCTGTCAGGGCCAGTAACCAGGCGCAGCCGGCCACCGCCCGCCGCTGGGTGTCCCTGGCCACGGCGCCCCGGTCCAACTCACCCGCCACTGCCCACCGGCCCGAACTGCTCGGCCACCCGGGTGACCTTCTTGCCCGCGATGATCATGCCCAGCACCTCGTCCTCGGTCACCTCGGCGGTGCGGTAGGTGCCCACGGTCTTGCCGTTCTTCATCACCGACAGCCGGTCGGACAGGCCGAACACATCGGGCATGTCGTGCGAGATCAGGAAGATGCCCACGCCCTGGGCTTTGAGCTTGCGCACCAGCTCGTGCACCATGCGCGTCTCCTCGGGGCCGAGCGCGGCGCAGGGCTCGTCCATCACCAGGGCCCGGGCATTGAAGTACAGCGCCCGCGAGATCGCCACCACCTGGCGCTGGCCGCCTGAGAGGCTGCGCACCGGCACCCGGATGTTCTTGAAGTTGGGGTTGAGGCGGTGGAAGACATCGCGCGCGGCCTTCTCCATCGCATAGTCGTCCAGCGTGCCCCAGCGTGTCATCAGCTCGCGGCCCAGGAACAGGTTGGCCACGCTGTCCAGGTTGTCGGCCAGCGCCAGGGTCTGGTAGATGGTTTCGATGCCCAGGTTCTGGCTATCGGCCGGGTTGTTGATGCGCGCCAGCTCACCGGCCACCCACACCTCGCCGCTGTCGATCGGGTAGGCCCCCGCCAGCATCTTCATCAGGGTGGATTTGCCCGCCCCGTTGTGGCCCAGCAGGGCCACCACCTCGCCGGGGTAGACGGTCAGGCTCACGTCCTGCACCGCCTGCACGCCGCCGAAGGCCTTGTGGATCTTGCGAAGTTCGACAAGCGGCGTCATGACGGCACCCCGCTTGTCGGGTACGCCAAGCGACCCTCCGAGAGGGTCGGGCCTTGCTTGGGGCTGAGGCCGGACACAGTCAGTCCCTGCGGACTGACTGTCGCCTGCCGAAGGACGGCGGCCTCTGGCCGACGGCGGCCCGGCGCGGCGGCCCGCCCTGTCTGGACACGCTGTTTGCAATTCATGTCATGCGCTCCCCGGTGGCCCGGCGATACACCACGTCGAACACCACCGCAACGATCAGCACCTGGCCGATGATCACCATGCGCAGGCCGATGCTGACATCCATCAGCAGCAGGCCGCTTTCCAGAAACTGCACGATCAGCGCACCCAGCACCGAGCCCAGTACCGTGCCGGCGCCGCCCGACAGCGCCACGCCGCCGATCACCGCCGCCGCGATCACGTACAGCTCCAGGTCCTTGCCCAGGCTGTTGGTGCCGGCGTTCAGCCGCGACACCGACACCACCGCCGCGACCGTGACCATCACCGCCAGCAGCAGGAAGAGCTTGAGCATCACCCGCTTGACCGGGATACCCACCAGCAGCGCGGCCTCGGGGTTGCCGCCAATGGCATAGACATAACGGCCGAAGCGGGTGCGGTTGACGATGAAGGCCATGGTCATCACCACCACCGCCCAGATCAGCACCGGGATCGGGATGCCCTGGCCGGCCCCCTTGTCGGCCAGCACATAGGCGTTCATGGTGGCGACAAAACCCAGCAGCGCAGCCACGAAGAAACCGGTCAGGGCCAGGTCCAGCCACAGCGGCCGCAGCGGGAAGCCGTGGGCCAGGGCCTGGCGCCGCCGGGCCAGCGTGTTCCAGGCCAGCAGCGCGGCAGCGGCGCCGCCCAGCGCCCAGCTCAGCACGGGGCCGAGCGAGCCGTCCAGCCCGCCGCCGAACAGCAGGAAGGTGGCGTCGCTGACCGGCTGGGTCTTGCCGTCGGCCACCAGGAAGGCGGCACCGCGAAATGACACCAGGCCGCCCAGCGTGACGACAAAGGCCGGCACGCCCACATAGGCCGTGAGCCAGCCCTGGTAGAGCGCGATCACCAGCGACAGCGCCAGCCCGGCGCCCGACGCCGGC
>JAYUQJ010000406.1:0-3184 GCA_043756825.1 Betaproteobacteria bacterium
GGTGCATGCGCCGAAATCGACCCGTTGTTGATGATGCGGCCGCCCTGGGGCGATTGCGCACGCATCAGCTTGAAGGCCTGCGACAGGCAGAAGAAGGCCCCATTCAGGTTGGTGTCCACCGCCCGGCGCCAGGTGGCGGGGTCGATCTCGTCGGGGGTCTGCACTGGCAGCGAGATACCGGCGTTGTTGAACAACAGGTCGAGCCGGCCAAAGCGCGCCTGCAGGGTGGCAAACAGCGCCGCCACCGACGCCTCGTCGCCTACATCGCAGGGCACCGCCAACGCGCGCTCGGCGATGTCGCTGAAGGGGTCGCCGGCCTGGGCAATGGCCGCCGCCAGCGCGTCGGCGCGCCGGCCGGTAAAGACCACCCGCCAGCCATCGGCCAGCAAGGCGCGGGCGCAACCCAGGCCGATGCCTGAACCGGCGCCGGTGACGAGGGCGATGCGGTTGTGCGGCGTGGCAGCGGTCATGGCAGGTCTCAATGGTGTGATGATTGCGCCAGTCTGCCACAAGCCTGCGGCCACCCACCCACCCACCCACCCACCCACCCACCGGCAGGCCCGCCGGCCCGGCCCGATGGCCGCCCACCTCAGGTCAGGCTGACGATGGCGATGCCCGCCGCGATCATCAAGGTGGCCCACCAGCGCCCGGCACTGACATGCTCCTTGAGGATGAACTTGGCGCCCAGCGCGATGAAGATGTAGTGGATGCTGGACAGGCTGAAGGCGAAATTCAGGTCCGACATGCCCAGCACCGCGATCCACATGCCCAGGATGGCCAGGCCCAGCCACATGCCGACCCAGACCCGGAAGAAAAACAGCAGGCGCCAGGACAGCGTCAGCATCTGGCGGGCATTGGACGCCGGCAGATCGAGCTTGTCCACGGCGGTCTTGAAGCACAGTTGCGCGGCGGTTTCGGCCAGGCAGATCAGCGTGACCAACACGAACACCAGCAGGTAGGTGGACGGGGTCATGGCACGGCCGCTGCGGGTTTCTCGTGCACCGACAGCAGCGCGATGCCAGCGGTGATCACGAAGATGCCGAACCAGCGCAGCGGGCCGATCTGCTCGCCCAGGAAAATGATCGACAGCAGCGGGATCAGCACGAAACTCATGCTGCCCAGCGGGAAGGCCACGCTCAGGTCCAGCGCTGCCAGCACCGCCGGCCAGATGATGAAGGACGACATCATCCCGGCGATGCCGAGCCAGAAGAAGGGCGAGTGCAGCGCCAGCCAGCCCAGGTTGAGCAGGTCCAGCGGGCCCAGCGTGCCCAGCGTCACCGCCGGCAGCGCGAGCGACACCTTCTTGAACGACACCATGATGATGAACTGCAGGATGTCAGCGATTACCACCAACATAACCACCCTCAGGGTCAGGCCCTTTTCCCTCATGTGCAAGACCTTTCAGGCAAATCGGTTGGCGATCCAGTTGATCAGCGGGTTGCGTATCCGGGTCAGGGTGCGCAACGGTATCAGTTGCGCACCCAGCTGAAGTTTCACCGGGTAGCCGCCCTGGCTGAGCATGTAGAGCGTCTTGCGGTGGTCCAGGCACCACTGCACGTTGTACAAGAAGCTCACGAAGTACAGGTTCAACTCGCGCGAGACGGCGTAGTCCATGCCGATGTACTTGTCCACCAGCCGGTCTGCATGCTGCAGGCAGAAGTTGAAGCCGACCAGCCGGCGCGCGCCGCCGTCGGCCGCCCGCTGCCAATACAGGAAGAACACCGTCTGATTCGGCAGATGGCGGGTGAAGTTAAGGAAGAAGGCGCGCGTCAGTGTCTCGAAGTGCAGGGTATTGGCGTCATGCACCTGCAAGTAGAGCGCGAACGCGGCGTCGACATGGGGGCCGATATCGCTGACCGCCTCGATCTCAAGCCCGCCGGCCTTGTCGGTCTTGCGCAGCTTGCGGCGCAGGTCCTTGCGGGTGCCGTAGCCGAGCTGGCCCAGGTAGCCGTCCATGTCCGAAAAGTTGATCGCCAGGCTGGCAGTGGGCAGGCTGTCGCCCTGGAACCAGGCGCGCTCGCGCAGCGGCGCCAGGCCCTGCAGGTCGGCATCCATGAAATCCTTGAATACCAGCATCCAGGCGCCGCGCTGGCGCGCCAGCGCACGCAATGCGTCGCTGAAGGCCTGCAGCAGCTGCACATCGCCCCGGTGGTCGGGGTGGATGCCGACCAGGCCCTTCTCGGACACCGGTGAGCCGCAAAACAGCGTCTTCAACACCAGAAAGCGTGGCCAGACGCGCTGGGCCTTGGCCAGCCAGCGGCGCCCGGCATCGTCCAGCGCCAGGCCCATGTCGAAGTGGGCCACGAACAGCGGCGCCACCAGCAGCAGGGTGTCGGCGGCATGCACCGTCAGGTAGAGGAACTCGAAGCCTTCCAGTCCAGCCTCCTGCTGGGCCCGGTAGAAATCTTGCCCCTCGGTCGAAGCCGGCCAGACGCTGTCCCATTGGGCCCGCGGGATGTCCAGGACAGTCGGATGGATGCGGCATTGCAAGGGCGCCATTCACCCAGTTTAGGGGCTGGATCGGCCCGCCCTCGCCCACTGCACTAGGATGGGCGCACGCTTCCCCAAGCTTCCCAAGCCCCCCACCCCGACCCACCGGCCCGCTGGCCAGCTGGCCGTTCCCCGGAGACCCCCCGCATGACCCACCGCATCGCAATCATCCCCGGCGACGGCATCGGCAAGGAGGTGATGCCCGAAGGCCAGCGCATGCTGGCCGCCGCAGCGCAGCGCTTCCAGATCCCGCTGCAGACCACCGAGATCGAATGGGCCAGCTGCGCCTACCACGCCCGGCATGGCCAGATGATGCCCGACGACTGGAAGGCCCGGATCGGCGGCATGGACGCGATCCTGTTCGGCGCGGTGGGCTGGCCGGCCAGCGTGCCCGACCATGTCTCGCTGTGGGGCAGCCTGTTGAAGTTCCGGCGCGAGTTCGACCAGTACATCAACCTGCGCCCGGCGCGGTTGTTCGACGGCGTGCCCTGTCCGCTGGCCGGCCGCAAGCCCGGCGAGATCGACATGCTGATCGTGCGCGAGAACACCGAGGGCGAGTACAGCGCGGTGGGCGGCGTGGCTTTTGCCGGCACCGAGCGCGAGTTCGTGCTGCAGGAGTCGATCTTCACCCGCCATGGCAGCGAGCGCCTGCTGAACTACGCCTTCAACCTGGCCCGCAGCCGTGCCCGCAAGC
>JAYUQJ010000407.1:0-8715 GCA_043756825.1 Betaproteobacteria bacterium
TGCACCGTGTGCGAGGCGGGTGCGTTCGGCGCCAGGGCTGACAGCGGCACCCCGGCCTGGGCCACTTGCTGGGCCGTGGCGCGCTGGCTGCCGGTGACGGCATCGGTCGCGCCGGCCCAGGGCGCCGCAGCCAACAGCAGTACGGCAAGCAGCCAGCGGCGCGGTCCGCCCGGGCCACGGGCGCGCCCAGGGCCGCAGTGGCGGCAGGCGGGGCGGGACGGGCAGGAAGGCATGGGCGGTTCTCCGGGTGGGCCGGTGCGACAATCCGGGCCGGTCGGCTGGCGGTCTGGCACCCGCAGCAGGCCCGGCGAGATGACCGGTGCATGTTCATGCTGCACCGTAGATTCTGCCGGTAAACCCTTGATATCGCAACGATTTGCCGCCACGGAGCGGCGCCTACAGGGCGCTCTGTTGCGCGCAGGCCTAGCCGATATTTCACCGCATACCACCCCGCGTCGGCCCTGTCTGGCGCTTTGATTCCCGGCGTTACCCCTCCATGGCCCTGCTCGACATACTCCGCTACCCCGACCCCCGCCTGCACACCGTAGCCCAGCCCGTGGCCGAGATGAGCGCCGATCTGCGCCAACTCGCCGATGACATGCTCGCCACGATGTACGAGGCAGATGGGGTGGGCCTGGCCGCGACCCAGGTGGACCGGCACATCCGCCTGATCGTGATGGACACCTCTGAAACCCGCGACCAGCCTCAGGTGCTGATCAACCCGGAGATCATCGCCCACAGCGCCGAGCGCAAGCGCAGCGATGAGGGCTGCCTGTCGGTGCCGACGATTTATGACGAAGTCGAGCGCTGGGCCACGGTGCGGGTGCGCGCCCTGGGGCGCGACGGTCTGGCTTACGAGTTCGATGCCGAGGGCCTGGCGTCGGTGTGTGTGCAGCATGAAATGGACCACCTGTCGGGCAAGATGTTTGTCGAGTACCTGAGCCCGCTCAAGCGCCAACGCATCAAGACCAAGATGGTCAAGAAGACCCGCGACGAGCAGGGCCAGCGGCGGCCTTGAACCTGAGCCTGGCCTGGTCCATCCCCCCAAACCGGTCATCCCTGATGCGCATCGCCTTTGCCGGCACGCCGGAATTTTCCGCCACCGCCCTGGCCGCCTTGCTGACCGCCGGCCATGCGGTGCCCCTGGTGCTGACCCAGCCTGACCGGCCCGCCGGCCGCGGCTTGAAGCTGCAGCCCTCGGCCGTCAAGGCCCTGGCCCTGCAGCGGGGGCTGGCCGTGGCGCAGCCGCGCAGCCTGCGCCTGGACGGCAAGTACCCGGACGACGCAGCCACCGCACGCATCGCCCTGCAGGCCGCCGGCGTCGAGCTGATGGTGGTCGCGGCTTATGGGCTGATCCTGCCGCAATGGGTGCTGGACCTGCCGCCCCAGGGCTGCCTGAATATCCATGCCTCGGTGTTGCCGCGCTGGCGCGGTGCCGCGCCTATCCACCGGGCCATCGAAGCCGGCGATGACGCGACCGGCATCACCCTGATGCAGATGGATGCCGGCCTGGACACGGGCGCGATGCTGCGCGTGGCGCATGAACCCATCCTGGACGACGACACCGGCGCCAGCCTGCTCGACCGCCTGGCGCGCCTGGGCGGTGAGGTGGTGGTGCAAGGCCTGGCCGACGCTTGCTGGCGGCCCACGCCTCAGCCTGTCGATGGCGTCTGCTATGCCCACAAGATCGACAAGGTCGAAGCGCTGATCGATTGGCGCCAGCCGGCTGCGCAGATCGAGCGCCGGGTGCGCGCCTTCGACCCTTTCCCCGGGGCCAGCTTCGCCTGGGCTGGCGAGACCGTCAAGCTGTGGCGCGCCCGGCTGCGACCCGGTGCCCGGGGCGAGCCGGGCGAGGTGCTGGCGGCGCAGGACGGCCGGCTCAGCGTGGCCTGCGGCGACGCTGCGCTGGACCTGCTGCAGTTGCAGCGCCCGGGAGGTCGGCGCATTGACGCGGCGGCCTTCTTGCAAGCCAGGCCGGGGCTGCTCGGCCGGCGCCTGGGCCAGCCCCTGGCCTGAGAGACCGAGAGTTTTTCGATCATGCCCGCTCAACACCCCAAAACGCACCCGCTCGTCGTTGCAAATGCTCGCCATAGCCCGGGCTATGGCTGCGCTTTGCGTCTAGATCGAGCACCTTTTGTGGTGTTGCTCGGTCACGCTCGAAATCCTCTCAGTCTCTGAGCGGCTGCCCGCCTGTTCAGGCCGGCGAGGTGGCGGATTGAACTTGGCGCTGCCGCCCGCATCTGATGCGGGCCTGATCAAAGGCGACCTGTGAGGATTGCAACGCCATGTTCAACTTGATGAAGACCGCCATCCTGATGGCGGCGATCACCGCCCTGTTCATGCTGATCGGCCGCTGGATGGGCGGGCCCAGCGGCATGATGTTGGCGCTGCTGGTGGCTTTGGGCATGAACTTCTTCAGCTACTGGTTCAGCGACAAGATCGTGCTGAAGATGTACAAGGCCCGTGAGGTGGACGACAGCAGCGCACCGCAGTTCGTGGCGATGGTGCGCGAACTGGCGCAGCGCGCCCAGATACCGATGCCCAAGGTCTACCTGATCGACGAGGACGCGCCGAACGCCTTTGCCACCGGCCGCAACCCCGAGCATGCGGCGGTGGCGGCCACCACCGGCATCATCCGGTCCTTGAGCGCGCGCGAGCTGCGCGGCGTGATGGCGCATGAGCTGGCCCATGTCAAGCACCGCGACATCCTGATCTCCACCATCAGCGCCACCATGGCCGGCGCCATTGGCATGCTGGCCAACTTTGCGATGCTGTTCGGCGGCCGCAACGGCGAGGGCCAGCGCAGCAACCCGATCGCCGGCATCGCGGTGGCCTTGCTGGCGCCGCTGGCGGCCAGCCTGATCCAGATGGCAATCAGCCGCAGCCGTGAGTTCGAGGCCGATCGCGGGGGGGCCGAGATATCGGGCGACCCCGCCGCGCTGGCCTCGGCGCTGGAGAAGATCCATCGCCTGGCCCAGGGCTTGACCCTGGAGACCACTGAACGCCACCCCGAGACCGCGCAGATGATGATCATGAACCCCTTGTCACCGGGTGGGCTTCGCGGCCTGTTTTCGACCCATCCGCCCACCGAGGAGCGGGTGGCAGCCCTGCTGGCGATGGCACGCGGCTGAACCTTTTCGCCCCGCCTTGCCGGCTGCCGGGCGAGCCCGCAGGCCTCAAGCCGCTGGACCTGCGGCCGATATCCCGGCTATGCGCCGTGCACTTGTGTCGCCCTTGCTGCTTGCCCTTTGCCTGCTGGCCGCTGGTTGCGAGCAGCTGGGCATCGAGACGCCCGCCGTGGCCAAGGCCGTCAAGGAAGCAGACGCCAAGGCCGTCGGCGGCGCCTGCCGCCATGCCGATCGCGCCATCGAGGACTGCTACACCCTGAACAAGAAGTCCGACAAGGCGGCGATGTATGCCGGCTGGCGCGAAATGAACGAATACATGCGCGAAAACAAGCTCGAGGCGGTGCTGCCGGTGATCAAGCCCGAGCCCGCAGCGCCCAAGCCGGTGGCAGCGGCCAAACCGGCGTCGGCCCCCCCCAAGGACGATGCCGAGGACAGCGAGGCCGAGGAGCCTCCGGCCAAGCAGGTGGCTGGCAAGCGCCATTGATCCGGGGCGGCCGCCGCCGCGCCACGGTTCAGTCGGCCGGCACCTGCACCCGGCGCGGGTTGAGGCCCGGCTTGGGGAAATCGAGCAGGGCAGCGGCGAACAGGGGCTTGAGCACCGGCGTGGCGCGGCTGTCGTACCCCTCGCTGCTGGCGCGCGACTCGAACAAGGGTTTGCCGCTGACCCGGTCGCGGATCAACAGCGCTACTTCGCGCTCGTAGCGCTGGTTCTCGATGCGCAGCGATGCACCCCAGTTGGGGCCGCGCCAGGGCCCGTGGCGCCAGCCGCCAAAGCCGCCGCCCCACCACAGCGGGTCATCCCAGGGTGAGCGTTCGCTGCGGTTGACCCGCGCTCCCAATTGCACCAGCACGTCGGGTTGGGCCCCTGCGGCCGCCGGCGCAAACCCGGCAGCGGCCAGGGCTGGCGCCGCAGCCGCTTCGAGCAGGACGGACTGGTCGGCACGGGCCTGCTGCGAGGGCAGGCGCTCGAAGGCATAGCTGCCCGGTTTGCGGCTGGCCGGCCAATCGCCAAAGCTGCTGACATCGGCACCCAGTTGAGCCAGCGTGCCGCAGGCGGCGAGCAGGCCTGCGGTGGCCAGCGCCGCGAGTGCCGCGCCGCACGGCAGCTGCCGGCGGGCGATGGGGTTGGGTTCGGACATCGGCAACTCCTTCAGGTTTGAGGGGGTGCCGCAGGCGGCGGCCTCAGGGGCCGGCGCGCAGCCACTGCACCGGCTGGGCTGGGTTGGACGCGTCCGGCGCGGTGCAAGTTTCATCCGCATCGTCGTCGAAGGCCCGGTCGCCGGTCGGATCGGGCCGGCCGCTGGGCCGGATCGTCTCGAAAGGAAAGAGCTTGCGGTCCATCAGGTGCGACAGGGTGATGTTGCCCATCGCACTGGCCATGTTGTCGATGCGGCCGGGGTATTGCCGGTCCCATTCATTGATCATGCGCTTGATCTGCACCCGCTGCAGGTTGTCCTGGCTGCCACACAGGGTGCAGGGGATGATCGGGAATTGCCGGTGCTCGGCCCAGAGCTGCAGGTCGGGCTCGGCCACATAGGCCAGCGGCCGGATCACGGTGTGGCGGCCATCGTCGCTGACCAGCTTGGGTGGCATGCCCTTCAGGCGGCTGCCGAAGAACATGTTCATCAGCAGCGTCACCACCATGTCGTCGCGGTGGTGGCCGAGTGCGATCTTGGTGGCCCCCAGCTCACCGGCCACCCGGTAGAGGATGCCGCGCCGCAAGCGCGAGCACAGGCTGCACATCGTCTTGCCCTCGGGCACCAGGCGGGTGACGATGCTGTAGGTGTCCTGCTTCTCGATGTGGAAGGGGATGCCCCGGCTGCGCAGGTAGTCGGGCAGCACCTGCTCGGGGAAGCCGGGCTGCTTCTGGTCGAGGTTGACGGCGATCAGCTTGAAGCGGACGGGCGCGCGCTGCTGCAGGCCCAGCAGGATGTCGAGCATCGCGTAGCTGTCCTTGCCGCCGGACAGGCACACCATCACCTTGTCGCCGTCTTCGATCATGTTGAAGTCGACGATGGCCTGGCCCACCTGGCGGTGCAGGCGCTTGCTGAGCTTGTTGGCCTCGAAGGCAATCCTGCGGGCATCGCCAGCGCCGGCTTCGGGCTGCCCGGGCGGGCTGGCGGCGCGGTGGGTGTCGGTCATGTCGTTCATCGGGAAACCTCCGGGCTGCGCCCTGCGGTGCGCGCCCCCTTCGGAGCGGGCTTGCGGGGGCTCATGCCGGGGCTCATGCGGGGGCTCATGCCGCCTCCTTCATGCCAAAAACCTCGCAGCCCACGGCGTCGCAGTCGGGGTAGACGTCGGGCTTCTCGGTGGCCACCCGGGCCGCCCGCACATGCGGGTGGGCCAGCATCAGGCGCAGCACATCGTCGGCCAGGGTCTCCTGCAGGTGGATGTGGCCGCGCGCCACGCGCTCGGCGATCGAGCGGCGGATGAAGTCGTAGTCCAGCACCTCGGCAAGTTTGTCCTGGGTGGGCGTGGAGTCGGCCAGCGGCACGTACAGATCAACATTGATCTTGACGCGCTGCTCGCCCTTTTTCTCGAAATCATGCACACCGATGTTGATCCAGACCTCGTAGTCGCGCAGGAACAGCCGCCGACAGTCCATCAGGCTGGGGTTGGTGAGCAGGCTTTGCATGTCGGGGTCTCGGGGATCGGGGTCAGGGTCAGGGGGCTGCCAGCTGCTGCCGGGCCAGGAACAGCACGTCGCGCGGCTGGCCCAGCAGGTGCTGGCCGCCGTCGACCAGCAGGGTGTGGCCGGTGATGGCCGGGGCTTCGAGCAAAAAGCGCACTGCCTGCGCGATGTCGGCCGGGCTGGACGAGCGCTGCAACGGGGTGAGCCGGTGCGCGGCATCGAACTCGGCCTCGTTCATGGGCCCCGAGACCAGCGTCACGCCGGGCGAGACGGCGCACACCCGCAATGCCGGCGCCAGCGCCTGGGCCAGCATCACCGTGGCCTCGGCCAGCGCCGCCTTGCTCAGCGTGTACGAGAAGTAGTCGGGGTTGTGGTTCGTCAGCTTCTGGTCGAGCAGGTTGACCACGCAACCTTGGCCGCCGCGTTGCAGCAGGTGGCGGTGCAGGGCGCGGGCCAGCAGCACTGCCGGCGCGGTATTGCTGCGCCAGTGGCGGTCCATGCTGGCGGCGCCAAAGGTGTCGATGCTGTCGTAGTCAAAGCGCGAGGCGTTGTTGACCACCGCATCCAGCCGGCCGCAGGCCGCCACCGCAGCCGGCACCAGGGCCTCGCAGGCGGCTTCATCGGCCAGGTCGGCGGCCAGCACGCGGGCAATGGCGCCAAAGGCCCGGGCCTCGTCGGCGGTGGCCTCGGCATCGCCCAGGGATAACGCGCCGCCCCGGCAGTGCAGCACCAGGTCCCAGCCATGGCGGGCCAGCTCCAGCGTGATGACGCGGCCGATGCGCCGCGCCGCGCCGGTGACCAGGGCCACCGGCCGCGGCATGGCAGGGGGGGAAGAGGTGCTCATGCTTTCTACAATGCCCGGATGGCCCGGCCCGACGATGTCTCGAACGACGACAAGATGCAGCAGGCGGGTGAACCCGGCAGTGTATCGGCCGCCCTGGGCGCCGTGATCCGCCAGGCCGTGCGGGCCCAGGGCGGCTGGCTGGCTTTCGACCGCTTCATGGCGTTGGCGCTGTACCAACCCGGCCTGGGCTATTACGCCAATGCCGGCCGCAAGTTCGGCCTGGGGCCGGGCTCGGGCAGCGATTTTGTCACCGCGCCGGAGATGTCACCGCTGTTTGGCCGCGCATTGGCGGCGCAGGTGCGCCAGGCCTTGCAGGCCAGCGGCAGCGCGGCGGTGATGGAATTTGGCGCTGGATCGGGCGCGCTGGCCGAGGCCTTGCTGGACGCTCTGGGTGAGGCGGTTCAGACCTACGAGATCGTTGACCTGTCGGGCACCTTGCGCGCGCGGCAGCAGGCTTGTTTGGCCCGCTTTGGCAGCCGGGTGCGCTGGCTGGATCGCCTGCCCGAGGCCTTTGACGGCGTGATCGTCGGCAACGAGGTGCTGGACGCGATGCCGGTGCAACTGCTGCACTTTGACGGCGCACAGTGGCTGGAGCGCGGCGTGGCGCTGGCTGGCGTGCGCCCCCAGGCGGCGTTGCCGCCGCCCCCCGGGGGGGATGGGCAAAGTCACCAAGTGACATTTGCGCATGATGCCTTCACCTGGGCTGACCGGCCGACCGCGCTGCGCCCGCCGGTGGACGGCCCGCCTGCATCGGGATTCGTATCGGGATTCGTGCCCGGCACCGTCACCGAAATCCACCCACAGGCCGAGGCCTTCATCCGCAGCATCGCGGCCATGCTGCGGCGCGGGCTGGCGCTGTTCATCGACTACGGCTTTCCCGAGCAGGAGTACTACCTGCCGCAGCGCATCGGCGGCACGCTGATGTGCCACCAGGCCCACCGCGCCGATGGCAACCCGCTGCTGGCGGTGGGGCTGAAGGACATCACCGCGCATGTCAACTTCACTGGCATCGCGCTGGCCGCCCAGGACGCCGGGCTGGCGGTGCTGGGCTATACCTCGCAGGCGCGCTTTCTGCTGAATTGCGGCCTGGTGCCGCTGCTGGAGGCGGCCACGCTGCCCGAGCGCGCGATGGCCCAGCGCCTGATCAACGAGCATGAGATGGGCGAGTTGTTCAAAGTGATCGCGCTGGCGCGCGGCCTGCCCGGCCTCGACCTGCTGGGCTTTGCCCAGGGCGACCGCAGCCACCGCCTGTGAGCCCGGATCACACGACATGCGCTGGCTGGTGATCTTCTTCGTGCTGCTGATCCTGTTCGGTGGCCTGCGCCGCTGGCTGGGCTGGCTGGGCCTGGGCAAGGTGCCGGGGGATTTCAGCTTCCGCTGCTTCGGGCGCGAGTTCTTCGTGCCGCTGGGCTCCAGCCTGGCGCTCAGCATCGTGGCGATGCTGCTGGTGCATTGGCAGTGAGGCACGGCTGTTGACGCGGCGCTGTCCTCCTGCCTGATGAGCCCGTTGCCGGCAGTGGGTGGACGGGTTTTGAAAGATCGAGCAGGATGGCTCGAGGCCTGATGTTGCGGCCCGGCGGCCCGACGTTCTGGCGAGGAAAGCAGCAGCAAGGAGACTTTTTATGACGGCACCGGCCTTTATCAATCTGTGGAGCCACTATCCGACCGAGTCCAAGCCTTGTGACGGACCCTGGCCCAACCAATGCTCGATCCGGATCTGCGTGACCTTGAACAGCGAGATGACCATCAAGGTCAACAAGGAGACCTACTCCGAGCCCAAATGCAGTCACGGCCATGCGCGCGGTGCCGAGTCGCTGGCCAATTGGATGTGGAAGCGTCATCTCGGGCGGCCCGCGATCTACACCAGCGGCGCCGTTGCCAAACAGGCGCTGGTCTCGAAGACGGGGATTATTTTCTTCAAGAACTGTTTCACCCGCGCCGGCAGCACCGCCCAGACGGGTGACCACATCGACCTGTGGAACAAGGGCATCACCAAGACTTACAGCGATCCGGACAACAAGTCGGCCCAGGTCTGGTTCTGGGAGCTGGCTTGAACCGCCGCCTCACCGTGCACTGCGCTGCGCTGTTGGCCACGCTGGTTTGGTGCGGGG
>JAYUQJ010000408.1:0-3183 GCA_043756825.1 Betaproteobacteria bacterium
GCCTGTCGGACTTGGGGCGTCGAAGCGAAGTTTGACCCCAGCGAGGACAGTTTTTGTCGGATTTGCAGCCCCATAGCTGTAGCTATGGGGCAAAAAGCCGGCGAAAAATGGACCGCTGCGGCCAAACTGCAGCCGACGTTCCCCAAGTCCGACAGGCTCCTAGAATTGGTGGCCTGCCATCCCCGGCGGCGCCAGGCGGCCGCACTGCGGCCCCGCCCCCTTCCCCCCCATGACCCTGTCCCAGCTGATCGGCGGCTTCGTGCGCCGCCATTGGCCGGCCTATGCCGGTGCCGGCGCGATGCTGGCCGGCATCGCGCTGCTGGGCATCTGGCTGCCGCGCCAGATCGGCCAGATGGTCGACGGGCTGGTGGCGCAGCGCCTGGCCGGCGCCGCGCTGTGGACCGAGATCGCCTGGCTGCTCGCCGCCGGCGCCGGCATCTACGCGTTGCGGGTGGCCTGGCGCCTGCAGCTCTTCGGCACCGCCTACCGCCTGGGGGTGGACCTGCGGGTGCAGCTCTACCAGCGGCTGGTGCTGCAAGGCCCGGCCTTCTTCCAGACCCGCCGCACCGGTGACCTGATGGCACTGGCCACCAACGACGTGGACGCCGTGGAGCTGGCCGCCAGCGAGGCCCTGCTGGCCGGCTTCGACGGCACCCTGACCCTTCTGCTGGTGGTGGCCATGATGACGCTGGGCGTGGACTGGCGCCTGGCGCTGGTGGTACTGGCGCCCTTCCCGCTGATGGCGCTGGCCTTCTGGTGGATTTCGCGCCACCTGCACCACGCGTCGCGCCAGGCCCTGGACGCCTTCTCGGCGCTGAATGACCAGGTGCAGGAGACGCTCTCTGGCGTACGCACCTTGCGTGCGCTCGGCCTGCAGCCCCTCAGCCGGGCCCAGTTCGGCCGGCTCGCCGGCGCGGCGGCCGATGCCGGCTTCCGGGCCCAGCGCTGGGAGGCCGGCTACGAGCCCGCAGTCGGCCTGACCCTGAGCGCAGCGATGACGCTGTCGCTGGGCTTCGGCGGCTGGCTGGTGTGGCGCGGCGAGATGACGGTGGGCCAGCTCACCAGCTTCGGCCTCTACCTGGGCCAGCTGATCTGGCCGATGTTCGCCGCCGGCTGGGTGCTGGCGTTGGTCGAGCGCGGCCGCGCCGCCTGGGCCCGCCTGCAGCCGGTGCTGGCCCAGCCTCTGGCGGTGGACGACCCCGGCACGCTGGACAAGGTGGCCCCCGGCCCGCTGCAGGCCCACAGCCTGGGGTTTTGCTACCCCGGCCAGACCCTGCCGGCATTGCAGGGCCTGGGCTTCACCTTGCCCGCCGGCGCCACCCTGGGCCTGGTGGGGCCCACCGGCGCCGGCAAGAGCACCCTGTTCAAGTTGTTGATGCGGCAGTGGGTGGCCCAGCAGGGCCAGATCTGCTGGGGCGGCCAGCCCTTGGCCGGCTACCGCCTGGCGGCCTTGCGCCGGGCCATCGCCTGGGTGCCGCAAGAGCCCTTCCTGTTTTCAGCCAGCGTGGCCGAGAACATCGCGCTGGCCCGACCCGACGCCAGCCGCGTGCAGATCGAGGCAGCGGCCCGCGATGCCGCCGTTCACGAGGACATCGTCCGCCTGCCGCAGGGCTACGACACGCCGGTGGGCGAGCGCGGCATCACCCTGTCGGGCGGTCAGCGCCAGCGCCTGGTCATCGCCCGCGCCCTGCTGGCCGACGCGCCCCTGCTGTTGCTGGACGACGCGTTGTCGGCGGTGGACACCGGCACCGCCGCGCGCATCCTGGCCAACCTGCGGCGCCAACGCAGCCACGGCCCGCAGCGCAGCGTGATCCTGGCCAGCCACCGCCTGGCCACGCTGATGGACGCCGATCGCATCCTGGTGCTGCGCCATGGCCAGGTCACCGAGCAAGGCACGCATGCCGAGCTGCTGACCCAGGCGCAGCCCGACGGCCACCCAGGCTGGTATGCCACCCAGTGGCGAGTCCAGCAGTTGCAGGCCTCGCTGGCTGACGAATCCGACGAGTCTGACCAGGCCGACGAGGCCGACCCGGCCGCCACCCGGCCCAACGCCGCATGAGCCACGACCCCCAGACCCAGCCCGACCCGCGCGAGCGCCGCGCCGCGTTGAGGCTGCTGGTGCACAGCGCAGCGCCCGACGCGACGCTGCTGCGCGGGGCGGTGCTGTGGCTGGTGCTGGCCGCCGCGCTGGAAGCCCTGGGCCCGCTGCTGGGCAAGGCCTTCATCGATAGCCACCTGCTGCCGCGCCATGCCGACCTGGGTGCCATCGCCGGCCTGCTGGGCGGCGCGCTGCTGGCCGGCTGGCTGGCCAGTGCGCTGCGCTACTGGCAGCTGGTGCGCCTGGGCGGGGTGGCGATGCGCTCGGTGCAGCGCTTGCGCGAGCGGGTCTACGGCCATGTGCTGGGCCTGCCGATGGCCTATTTCGACCGCGCCATCACCGGCCAGCTGGTCAGCCGTGTCACCAATGACACCGAGGCGGTCAAGACCCTCTACGTGCAGCTGCTGTTCGTGATGCTCGACAGCGTGATCATGCTGGCCACCATGCTGGCCACGATGGCCTGGCTGAACTGGCGCCTGATGCTGATCGTGGCGCTGCTGGTGCCGGCGGTGGTGGGCATCGTCTGGCTCTACCAGCGCCTGTCGGCGCCGGCGGTGGCGCTGACCCGGGCGCTGCGCAGCGACCTCAATGCCCAGGCGGCGGAATCCATCGCCGGCATGGCGGTGATCCAGGCCAGCGGTGCCGGCGGCCGTTTTGCCGCGCGCTTTGCGCGCCTCAACCAGGCACATTACGACTCGCGCAAGGCCGAGCTGCGCGCCAACGCCTGGCTGTTGCGGCCGGCGCTGGATTTCCTCAACGTGGCGATGCTGGCGGCGGTGATCGCGGTCTACGGCCTGCGCAGTGCGGCCGGCGGCACTGCGGGTTTGACGGCACTCGAGGTGGGCGTGCTGTACGCCTTCGTCAGCTACATCGCCCGGGTGGTCGAACCGCTGATCCAGATCACCATGCAGTTCTCGCAACTGCAACAGGCGGTGGTGGCCGCAGCGCGGGTCAACGCCCTGCTGCACGAGCCAGGCGCGCCGCTGCGCGAAGCCGGCCAGCCGGTGCGGCAGGGCCGCCTGTCGATCCGGCAACTCGATTTCGGCTACCAGCCCGGCCGGCCGGTGCTGCACGGGCTGGATCTG
>JAYUQJ010000409.1:0-8667 GCA_043756825.1 Betaproteobacteria bacterium
CTGCACAGCGGGCAAACAACGGCAAGCCGCATGCTGAGGGCTGAAGCGCCCGAGCGCATGCGGGTGTTCCCCAGATGGAATGCGCATTGCAAAGACAGGCAGCTTGGCCCACCTGGGCGGAGCCAGTAACCCATTCCAACAGGAGATGAAAACATGACCCGGTTCCCCACGCTGCGCTTGAAGCCAATCGCAGGCGTCATTGCGCTGGCTGTGCTGACTCTTGCAGCCACCCTGCCGGCCGCAGCGCAGAACATCGAAACGCTGAAGAAGATGAAGGTCGCCACGACCGACCTCAACATTCCCGTGGTGCCGCAGACAGGCCGCAACGCCGACGCCATCAAGGCCAACCTCAAGCGCGTGAAGTTGCCGGCCGGCTTTTCAATCGACCTCTACGCCGTGGTGCCCGACGCGCGCCACATGGCCGTCGCGCCCAACACCAACATGCTGTTTGTGGGCACGCGCAAGACGACGGTCTGGGCCGTGACCGACCGCAACAGCGACGGCGTGGCCGACGAGGTGAAATCCTTCGCCCCAAGCCTGAAGTTCACGAATCCGAACGGCGTTTGCTGGACGAAAGACGGCTTCCTGATCGTGGCCGAACACAACCGCGTGCTCAACTTCCCGGCCGCCGAATTTTTCTATGAAGGCCCGGACGTGGCGGTGATTGAAGTCGTCAAGCAAGGCGGCCTGATTCCGGTCGATGAAGAGAGCTTCAACCACGGCGCCCGGGTGTGCAGGATCGGGCCTGATGGCATGTTGTACGTCAGCCTGGGCCAGCCGCACAACGTGCAGCCGCGCGACAAGCTCAAGCTCTACACCGACACCGGCATCGGCGGCATGGTGCGCATGAACGCCTTTGACGGCAGCAAGCGCGAGGTTTACGCCACCGGCATCCGCAACTCGGTGGGCCACGACTTCAACCCGAAGGACGGCTCGCTCTGGTTCACCGACAACCAGACCGACGGCATGGGCGACGACATCCCTCTCGGCGAGATCAACCGCATCACCGCCAAGGGCCAGTTCTTCGGCTACCCCTGGAAGCAGGGCAAGACCCGGATGACCGACGAAGGCTACGACAAGGATCCGCTGCCCAACAACATCACCGACCCGCAGGTCTATACCGTGGCCCATGCGGCCGACCTGGGCATGAGCTTCTACACCGGCAAGTCCTTCCCGGCCAAGTACCGGGGCGGCTTCTTCTCGGCCCAGCACGGCTCCTGGAACCGTACCAAGCCGGTGGGCGCGCAGGTGCTGTTCACCAGCCTGAAATCCGACGGCACTGCCGACAAGACCGAGGTCTTTGCCGACGGCTGGCTCGATGAGAACGGCCTGTACCGCGGCCGGCCGGTGGATGTGGCAGTGATGAAGGATGGCTCGCTGCTGATCAGTGACGACTTCGCCGGCGCCATCTACCGGGTGAGCTATACCGCGCCGTAAGCGCCTCCGGGGCGGCGCGGCCCAGGCTGCGCCGCCCCCTACAAGCCCCAAGATGAATTTTCTTGCCCCCTGGGCCGGCAGCGCCGGCCTGACCCTGCTGGCGCTGTGCCTGCCTGCCGTCCCGGCGCTGGCGTCCGATCTGGCCGCCGGCCGGCTCAAAGCCCAGGCCTGCAATGTCTGCCACGGGCCGCTGGGCCTGTCGACCACGCCCGACGCGCCCAACCTGGCCGCACAGCCGGCCCTCTATCTGGCCAGCCAACTGCGCGCCTACCGCAGCGGCAGCCGCAAACACGAGGTGATGGCGGTGATGGCCAAATCGCTGAGCGACGCTGACATCGACAACCTGGCGGCCTGGTACAACGCCATCCGGGTCGAGGCCCGGGCGCCGGACTGAGCGACAGCAGGCCGGCTTGGCGCGCCTGGCTTTCAGGCAGCCAGCACCGCCGCCATGGCCTCGGCGGTGCGCCCGAGGTTGGCGTTGTTGAGCCCGGCCACGCAGAGGCGGCCCGATCGGATCAGGTAGACCGCATGGCGCTCGCGCAGCGCGTCAACCTGCAAGGCAGACAAGCCGGTGTAGCTGAACATGCCGCGCTGGCTGAGCAGGTAGGCCCAGTCGCGCCCCGGCGCCAGCGCCAGCAGCCGTGCATGCAGGGCCTGGCGCATCGCGCTGATGCGCTCGCGCATGGCGCCCAGTTCGGCCTGCCACAGCGGCCTGAGGTCGGCATCACCCAGCACATGGGCCACGATCCGGGCCGCGTGCAGGGCCGGGCTGCTGTAGATGCGGCGCACCGTGTAGCGCAACTGCCCCATCACCAGCGCGGCCTCGGCGGCGCTGCCGCAGACCACGCTGAGCGCGCCGCAACGCTCGCCGTAGACACTCATGCTCTTGGAAAACGAGTTGGCGACGAAGAAGGTCAAGCCCGCGTCGGCCAGCGCACGCACCGCATAGGCGTCCTCGTCGATGCCGTCGCCAAAGCCCTGGTAGGCCAGGTCCAGATAGGCCAGCAACTCGCGCTCGCGCAGTAGCGGGATCAGGGCATCCCACTGGGCCGGGCTCAGGTCCACCCCGGTCGGGTTGTGGCAGCAGGCATGCAGCAACACGACGCTGCGCCGGGGCAGGCCGCGCAGGCAGGCCAGCAGGTCGTCAAAGCGCAGCCCACCGGTGGCGGCATCGTAGTAGGGGTAGCTGTGCACCGCGAAGCCGCTGCCCTCGAACATCGAACGGTGGTTGTCCCAGGTCGGATCGCTGACCCAGACCGCGGCCTCGGGCAGCCAGGTCTTGAGGAAGTCCGCACCCACCTTGAGCCCGCCCGACGAGCCCACGGTCTGGATCGTGGCCACCCGGCCCTCGGTGATCGCCGGGTGGCCGGCACCCAGCAACAGTGCCATCACCTGGGCCCGGCAGGTGGCGTCACCCTCCATCGGCAGGTAGGGCTTTGCGCCGCCGGCCGCCAGGATGCGGGCCTCCGCCTGCTGCACGCTGGGCAGCACCGGCAGGCGGCCCTGCTCGTCAAAATAGATGCCTATCGACAGGTTGACCTTGGCGGGCCGCGGGTCGGCGTTGTAGGCATCGACCAGGGCAAAGATCGGGTCGCCCGCATAGGGCTGGACATGTTCGAACATCGGCGCGCTCCGGGGCTGGGGCGCTGATTATCGGGGCGGCCTGCCGCCCACCCGCTCAGGCGCCGAGCGCGGCCTCGATGTCGGCTGCCAGCTTGGCCGGCGCGTCCTGCGGCGCATAGCGCTTGAGCACTTGACCATCGCGGCCGACCAGGAACTTGGTGAAGTTCCACTTGATCGCCTTGGTGCCCAGCAGGCCTGGCGCCTGGCCGCACAGCCATTGGTAGAGCGGATGCGCGGCAGCGCCATTGACCTCGACCTTGGCCATCATCGGGAAGCTCACCCCGTAGTTGAGCTGGCAGAAGGACGCGATTTCGGCATCGCTGCCCGGGTCCTGGTGGCCGAACTGGTTGCTGGGGAAGCCCAGCACCACCAGGCCCTGGTCACGGTAGCGGGCCCAGAGCTTCTCCAGCCCATCGAACTGCGGCGTGAAACCACACTGGCTGGCGGTGTTGACGATCAACAGCACCTGGCCGGCATGGTCGGCCAGACGCACCGGGCGGCCCTGGATATCAAGGGCTTCAAAGTCGCTCAAGCGGCCTGGGGACATGGCTAGGGGGCTCCGGATCGGGTTGGGGTGCGCGATACTGCGGCCGCATGGTAGCGCCACTCAATGGCCGCACTCGAGGACGCGCACACCGGCCTCGGTCCGCTCTGCCTTGCCACCCCAGCCCGGCCGTCGCGCCGCCAACCGGCCCCAACCCACCCGGTCATGCCGCCTCTGATTCCGGTTGCCATCCTCGGCTTTGACACGCCCTCGCGCCTGGCCCTCGCCGCGTCGCTGGTCAGCACCGCGCGGCGCCAGCCCGGCTACAAGCCGATGCTGGGGGTGGACGATGCGCAGATGGTGGTGGTCAATGCCGACAACCCCGAGAGCCTGGCACTGCTGGCCGCCCTGGGGCGCAGCGGCGATGCGGTGATGGTCAGCGCCACGCCGCCGACGCCAGGCGCCAGGCCGCCGGGCATCGACCCCGCTTTGGTGCTGCAGCGCCTGGACGCCAAGGCGCGCGAGGCCGAAGCCAGCGCCGCTGCGGTCAGGCCGGGCGCCGGTGCCGGCAACGGCGCAAGTCTGCCGGCCGACACCACCGCGTCGTCACCCGCCGAGCCCACCCCGGCGACGGCCAGGGCGTCGCGGTCGCAGCAGCAGCGCGACCTGCGCCGACAGCGCCGGTTCGGCCAGCCGGTCTGGGCACCGCCGCGGGCGCTGGCGGTGGACGACAGCGACATCGCCCTTCACTTTCTGCGCCGCAAGTTGCTGTCCTTCGGCATCGACTGCGACTTTGCACGCGACAGCGACCGCGCCCTTGACCTGCTTGCCCAGCATGCCTACCCGCTGGTGTTCCTGGACCTGGACCTGGGCGAAGACAGCCGGCTCGACGGCTTTGCGCTGTGCCACCAGATCCACCAGCGCTGGCGTCACGACGGCAAGGCGGTGCCGGTGGTGGTCATCGTCTCGGCCTTCCACGACCCAGTCCATCAGGTGCGTGGCACCCTGGCCGGCGCGCTGGCCTTTCTGGGCAAGCCGCTGGACGACGAGGCGCTGAGCACTGTGCTGCAAAAGCTGCTGGACCTGCCGGCCACGCAGGCCCCGGTCTAGGCGAGCGGCCGACCGGTCAATGCCGGTCGGACCGCGCCACGGCCAACAGGCGCTCGACCTCGTCGCGGTGCACCACCAGATTGCGCTGATGCCAGCGACGGATGCATTCCATCACCCCGGCCACCACCAGCCCGAACACCGCGATCGCCGTGAACGCCGACAGGTTGAGCTTGGTCATGCCGGTGTAGAAGGCGCCCAGCGCCAGGATGCAGGCCTGCTCGTTGAAATTCTGCACCGCGATCGACCGCCCGGCGCCCATCAGGTTGTGGCCGCGGTGTTGCAGCAGCGCATTCATCGGCACCACCAGGTAGCCTCCGGCCAGGCCCAGCATCATCAGGAAGGGCACTGCCACCCAGACATCGCGGATAAAGTTCAGGCCGATCACCAGGATGCCCATCAAGATGCCCAGCGGGATGACGCCGGTGGCCTTGTCCAGCCGCATGCGCATCGACGCCCACACCGCCCCCACCGCCACGCCGATCGAGACCACCCCGGCCAGGCTGCTGGCCTGGGTGGTGGTGTAACCCAGCGCTGCGGCGGCCCACGGGAAGACGATGATGCGCAGATTGCCGCCCACGCCCCAGAACATGGTGGTGGTGGCCAGCGAGATCTGGCCCAGCTTGTCCGACCACAGCCTGGCATTGCACTGGGCGAAGTCGCGCACCAGCACCATCGGGTTGGCGGCCAGCGCCTGCAGCGGCGCCTCGGTGCGCGGAATGTAGAGGTTGAACACCGCCGCCAGCACGTAGACCAGCACCATGGCCGCGATCGCAGCCTCGGGCGCGCTGTCCACCCCGGTGGTCAAGGCGGGGAAGTCCAAGCCCAGCAGATAGGGCGACAGCTGCGGCCCCACCAGCTGCCCGCCCAGCAGGATGCCCAGGATGATCGAGCCAATCGTCAGGCCCTCGATCCAGCCATTGGCCTTGACCAGCTGCGAGGGCGGCAGCAGCTCGGTGAGGATGCCGTACTTGGCCGGCGAATAGGCCGCCGCGCCCAGGCCCACCACCGCATAGGCCAGCAGCGGATGGCCGCCAAACAGCATCATCAGGCATCCCGCCACCTTGATGGTGTTGGACAGGAACATCACCCGGCCCTTGGGCACCGCGTCGGCAAAGGCGCCCACGAAGGGCGCCAACAGCACATAGAACAGCGCGAACATCGGCGTCAAAGCCGGTATCTGCCAGGCCGGCGCGCTAGAAGACTTGAGCAATTCGATGGCCGCCACCAACAGCGCGTTGTCAGCCAGCGAGCTGAAGAACTGCGCGGCCATGATGGTGAAGAAGCCTTTTTTCATTCGCTTCGTCCCGGGACGGCAAGGCCGCCCTCGATCTGTCTCCTGACGGTACGGACGGGGGGCCGTACCGGGCACCATCCACCTGTGGCCACCCGGGCTGTCATGCCGGACGCGGCGCGGTTATAGCACGCAGGCTGCCAGCACCAGCGCCGGCCGGCCCGCCCGGCCCAGCCGATACGGCCAGAACGGCACAGGCAGAATCTGCGGATGCCGCGCCCCATCGAAGCCTTGATCCATGCCGATGCACTGGCCCATAACCTGGCCCGGGCGCGTGCCCGGGTGCCCGACGCGCGGGTCTGGGCGGTGGTCAAGGCCAATGCCTATGGCCATGGCATCGAGCGCGTGTTCCAGGCCCTGCGCGGCGCGGATGGCTTTGCGCTGCTCGACCTGGACGAGGCCGCGCGCCTGCGCGCGCTCGACTGGCGCGGCCCCATCCTGCTGCTCGAAGGCTGTTTCGAGCCGCGCGACCTGGAGCTGTGCTCGCGCCTGAACCTGTGGCACGCGGTGCATTGCGAGCAGCAGATCGATTGGCTGAGCCGCCACAAGACCCACCAGCCGCACCGCGTTTTTCTCAAGCTCAACAGCGGCATGAACCGCCTGGGCTTCACGCCGGCTGCCTTTCGCGGCGCCTGGTCGCGCCTGAACGCCCTGCCCCAGGTGGTCGAGATCTCGCTGATGACCCACTTTGCCGACGCCGACGGGCCGCAGGGCATCGCCCGGCAGGTGGCGGTGTTCGAGCAGACCACCCGCGACCTGCCTGGCGAACGGTCGCTCAGCAACAGTGCCGCACTGCTGCGCCACCCCGGCCAGGCCAGCGACTGGGTGCGCGCCGGCATCCTCTGCTACGGCAGCGCGCCCGATTTCCCCCACCATGACAGCCGCCACTGGGGCCTGCAGCCGGCCATGACGCTGCGCTCGCGCCTGATCGGTATCCAGGCTCTGCAGGCCGGTGACAGCGTGGGCTACGGCAGCCGCTGGACCGCAACCCAGCCCACCCGCATCGGCATCGTCGCCTGCGGCTACGCCGACGGCTACCCGCGCCATGCCGGCACCGACACCCCGGTGCTGGTGGACGGGGTGCGCACCGGCACCGTGGGCCAGATCTCGATGGACATGCTGGCGGTGGACCTGACGCCGGTGCCCGCGGCACAGATCGGCAGCGAGGTCACGCTGTGGGGCCGGGGCCCGAAGTTTGCCCAGGACGGCAGCCAGCTGGCCATCGACGACGTGGCCCACGCCGCCGGCACGATCGGCTACGAGCTGATGTGCGCGCTGGCGCCCAGGGTGCCAGTGCGGCTGGGCTGATCGGGCCGCGCGGCGGCGTTGCAAGGGGAGTCGACGAGATGGGCGCAGCCCCAGGGCCCCTGCCGGCCGGATGGGCGGGCGGGCGGCACAATCGCGGCGATGGCCAAGGACAAGACCCAGTACACCTGCAATGCCTGCGGTGGCAGCAGCCCCAAGTGGCTGGGCAAATGCCCGTCCTGCGCCGAGTGGAACACGCTGGAGGAAACCATCGCCGAGGCCGCCAGCAGCAGCCCGCGCCACCGTTACCAGTCGCTGGCCCGGGCCCAGCCCGTGACCACGCTGGCCGAGATCGAGGCTGCCGACGTCGAGCGCACCCCCACCGGCCAGCCCGAGCTGGACCGGGTGCTGGGCGGCGGCATCGTCGAGGGTGGCGTGGTGTTGATCGGCGGTGACCCCGGCATCGGCAAGAGCACCCTGCTGCTGCAGGCCGCCGAGACCCTGTCGGGCCAGGTCAAGGTGCTTTACGTCACCGGCGAGGAGTCGGCCGCCCAGGTGGCGCTGCGGGCGCGCCGGCTGGGCCTGTCGGGCAGCCGGCTGCGGGTGCTGGCCGAGATCCAGCTGGAGAAGATCCAGGCCGCGCTGGCCGCCGAGCAGCCGGCCTTCTGCGTGATCGACTCGATCCAGACGGTCTACTCCGACCAGCTCACCAGCGCGCCCGGCAGCGTGGCCCAGGTGCGCGAATGCGCCGCCCAGCTGACCCGCACCGCCAAGGCCAGCGGCTGCGCCATCGTGCTGGTAGGCCATGTCACCAAAGAGGGCGCCTTGGCCGGCCCGCGTGTGCTGGAGCACATCGTCGACACGGTGCTGTACTTCGAGGGCGACACCCACAGCAGCTACCGGCTGGTGCGGGCGATCAAGAACCGCTTCGGCGCGGTCAACGAGATCGGCGTGTTCGCGATGACCGAGCGCGGCCTGAAGGGCGTCAGCAATCCCAGCGCCATCTTTCTGTCCACCCATGGCGCGCCGGTGCCCGGCAGCTGCGTGCTGGTCACGCTGGAGGGCACCCGGCCGCTGCTGGTGGAGATCCAGGCCCTGGTCGACTCCGGCGGCGCTAGCCCGCGGCGCCTGAGCGTGGGCATCGACCGCGACCGCCTGGCCATGATGCTCGCGGTGTTGCACCGCCACGCCGGTATCGCGGCATTCGACCAGGACGTGTTCGTCAACGCGGTCGGCGGTGTGCGCATCAGCGAGCCCGCCGCCGACCTGGCGGTGATGCTGGCCATTCAGGGCAGCCTGCGCGGCCGAGCGCTGCCGCGCGGCTTCTTTGCCTTCGGCGAGGTCGGCCTGGCCGGCGAAGTGCGCCCGGCGCCGCGCGGCCAGGAGCGGCTGAAGGAAGCCGCCAAACTGGGCTTCAGCGTGGCCCTGGTTCCCAAGGCCAATGCGCCCAGAAAGCCCATTGAGGGCCTGACGATCC
>JAYUQJ010000410.1:0-3162 GCA_043756825.1 Betaproteobacteria bacterium
GAGACGCATGTCGACCGATCGATCCACGGCCCGCAGGACTTCATTGTCACGAACGTCGTCGGCACGCAGACACTCCTCGATGCGTGCCGGCAGCACGCCATCCCGCGAACCGTCCACATCGGTACCGACGAGGTCTACGGCTCCATCGAGGAGGGCTCATGGGATGAGGATGAGCCGCTGCAACCGAACTCGCCGTACTCGGCTGCGAAGGCCGCTGCCGAACTGCTCGTGCGCGCGTACTTCGTGACGTACGGGCTCAACGTGTCGAGCACCCGCTGCTCGAACAACTACGGGCCGTACCAGTTCCCGGAGAAGCTGATCCCGCTGATGATCGTCAACGCACTGGCCGGCAAGCCACTGCCGGTGTATGGCGACGGCCAGCAGATCCGCGACTGGCTCTATGTGGGCGACCACTGCAGCGGCATCCGCGCGGTGCTGGACGGCGGCAGCCTGGGCCAGACCTACAACATCGGTGGCTGGAACGAGATGGCCAACATCGACATCGTGCACACCGTCTGCGCGCTGCTCGACACCTTGCGGCCCGACCCCGCCGGCCCCTATGCCCGCCTGATCACCTACGTGACCGACCGGCCCGGCCATGATCGGCGTTATGCCATCGACGCCCGCAAGATCGAGCGCGAACTGGGCTGGCGCCCGGCCGAGACCTTCGAGACCGGCATCCGCAAGACGGTGCAGTGGTATCTGGACCATGCCGACTGGGTGCGCGATGTGCAAAGCGGTGCCTACCGCGCCTGGGTCGACCAGCACTACAGTTGACCCTCCCTCCCCAGAGGCAGACATGCAACGCAAAGGCATCATCCTGGCCGGTGGCTCGGGCACCCGGCTGCACCCGGCCACCCTGGCCATCAGCAAGCAATTGCTGCCGGTCTATGACAAACCGATGGTGTATTACCCGCTCAGCACCCTGATGCTGGCCGGCATACGCGACATCCTGGTGATCAGCACGCCGCAAGACACCCCGCGCTTCGAGGCCCTGCTGGGCGACGGCAGCCGCTGGGGCCTGAACCTCAGCTATTGCGTGCAGCCCAGCCCGGACGGCCTGGCCCAGGCCTTCATCCTGGGCCGGCAGTTCGTGGGCGGCCACCCCAGCGCGCTGGTGCTGGGCGACAACATCTACTACGGCCACGACTTTGCCGCGCTGCTGCAGCGCGCTGACCAGCGCAACACTGGCGCCAGCGTGTTTGCCTACCATGTGACCGACCCCGAGCGTTATGGCGTGGTCGAGTTCGACGCCCACAAGCGTGCCCTGAGCATCGAAGAGAAACCCGCAGCGCCCAAGAGCAACTATGCGGTGACGGGCCTGTACTTCTATGACCAGCAGGTCTGCGACATCGCTGCGGCCATCCAGCCGTCGGCGCGCGGCGAGCTGGAGATCACCACCGTCAACGCCACCTACCTGCAGCAGGGCCAACTGGCGGTGGAGATCATGGGCCGCGGCTATGCCTGGCTGGACACCGGCACCCACGACAGCCTGATGGAAGCCGGCCAGTTCATCGCCACGCTGGAAAAGCGCCAGGGCCTGAAGGTGAGTTGCCCCGAGGAGATCGCCTACCGCAGCGGCTGGATCACGGCCGAGCAACTGGAAGCCCAGGCCCAGCCGATGCTGAAGAACGGCTACGGCCAGTACCTGATGCAGGTGCTGCGCGAGAAGGCATTCTGAGCGGCGTTCACAGGTTCACATGTTCACGTAGTTGTGGCTACACTTGCCCTGCAAGGAGCCGCCAACATGTCGAACCTGACGCTTTCCGTGGATGAGGACCTGATCAAGCGCGCCCGTGTGCGCGCCATCCAGCAAGGCACGTCCTTGAGTGCCAAGGTCCGCGAGTTCCTGCAACAGTACGCCGACGAGTCGGACGACCGGTTGAATCGCCAGCGCCAGGCCGCCACCCACAAGCTGCTGGACACCATGGCGGCGGCCACCGATCAGTCGCAGCCTGCTGCCGCTGGCACATCACCCAGGCTGGGCACCTTGCGGGACGCCTTGTACCCAGACGACTTCCGCAGCCGGGATCGGACCGCGAAGCAGCCCGCCGGCAAGTAGCGCGTGCTGGCCTTCTTCGACACCAATGTGCTGGTGTATTGCACCGACAGCACCGACCTGGCCAAACAAACCCGGGCCCGAAGCCTGGTGGCCGAACACGCCCGCGCGGGTGAGGCCGTGATCAGCACCCAGGTGCTGATCGAGTTGTTCCACACCCTCACCCGCAAGCAGAAAGTGCCGCCGCCCCTGGCGCAGTCGCTGGTGCTGGGCTTTGCCGAATGGCCGGTGATCAGCAGCGATGCAGCCCTGGTCGCGGCGGCCATCGACAAGTCCCTGCACTGGCAGTTGTCGATCTGGGATGCGATGGTCGTCGAAGCGGCGCTGCGCAGTGGCGCAGCAACCCTTTTCACTGAAGACCTCAACGCCGGCCAGCGATTCGGCAGCCTGACGGTGGTCAACCCCTTCCAGTAAGCTAAGCGCAAGCGGCAAAGGTCACACCAGCTTGCGGGATGCAGCGTAAGCCGCGCAGGCCTGCACAAACCCAAGCAGCATCGGCACCTGGCCATGCGCTTCGTCAACGGCCTGCGCCAACAGGGCCGGGTTGCGGATGTATTCGTGAACCATCCGGTTGCGCAAGGCCCGGGCAAAGGCTGGGCGAACAAGCGCTGGTCGGTGGCCTGCAGATGCTCGGCTTCCAGCGCCACAGTCTCCAACATGAAGGCCAGGCGCAAGCGCTGTGCGTCAACCATGTCAGGCCCTCAAGACAAGGCCATCGGCGCGCGCAACGCGGTGGACGGGCTCTTCAGCCATGCCCGGCGCCGACAACAGCACATCAACCCTGCGTTCACCCAGCAAGCGCTGCAACCGGGCCGTGAGCTGCGCCGCCAGCCAAACAGGCCTGGCAACCGGACGGGCGCAATCGACCAGCAGGTCGATGTCGCCACCGCGAAGCGCATCGTTCAGCCGCGAACCGAACAAACGAACACTGGCGCCTTCGCCGGCAAGGTCCTTCGTGGCAGCCAGGATGGCCTCGACTTGTTCAGGCGTGATCCTCATGTCGGGATGCTAGTGCAGTGTTCGATGCTGTGAGCGACTTAAGAAAACCGATGGATTTGCCGCTGTGGCTAGGCGCAAACCGCAGCCATGCCCAGTGGCATGGC
>JAYUQJ010000411.1:0-24562 GCA_043756825.1 Betaproteobacteria bacterium
GCCCGAGGGCGCAACGCCGGGGAGTTCAAAGTGGCCGGCTTGCTCGAGTTCGCGCAGCGCCTTGAGGCAGCCTGCGGATTGCGCGTGACCGCGCAGGTCAACGAAACCGAAATGACCACACACCGCTCGGGCAAGAGACGAACGACTGACGGACGCCAGCCCCGCGAACGGGCTGCGCAGATGCGGTCGTCGATCAACCTGACAGCGTGGCACAACAGGCACTGGCGTAAGCCCTGATGAGGGCCGGCCAGCCGGCCCCGCAGAATCCGCCACGGGTTCATGCCCTTGATGAGCGCTGCCAGACCAAACCCCAAAAGGATGTCGTGATGATCACTACCCGCCGTGCCCTGGTCACCCTGATGCTGCCCGCCTTGGCCGCGCTTGCAGCCACACCGACGGCCTGGGCCCAGGCCAATGTGTTGCGGGTGGTGCCGCACAGCAATCTGGCAATCCTGGACCCGATCTGGACCACCGCCTACATGAGCCGCAACCACGGTTACATGATCTACGACACCCTGTTCGGCACCGACGAGAACGCCAAGATCAAGCCGCAGATGGTGGAGAGCTGGACCGAAAGCGGCGACCACCGGCTGTGGACCTTCAAGCTGCGCAAGGGCCTGGAGTTCCATGACGGCAAGCCGGTGACCGGCGAGGACGTGATCGCCAGCCTGCAGCGCTGGGGCAAGCGCGATGCGATGGGCTCGGCGCTGTTCCAGTTCGTGCAGCGCATGGACTCTCCGGCGCCCGACACCTTCCGCCTCTTCCTGGGCGAGGCCTGCGGTTTCGTGCTCGAGGCGCTGGGCAAGCCCAGCAGCAATGTTCCCTTCATCATGCCCAAGCGCATCGCCGACACCGATGCCTTCAAGCAGATCGAGGAACACATTGGCTCGGGCCCCTACACCTTCAAGAAGGACGATTTCAAGCCCGGCGACAAGGCCGTCTACCTGAAGAACGCCAAGTACGTGCCGCGCAGCGAGCCGCCGTCGGGCACCACCGGCGCCAAGCATGTCTATGTCGACCGGGTCGAATGGAACCTGGCCCTGCGCGACGCGCAAGCCCAGGTCAATGCACTGAAGAATGGCGAGGTCGACATCATCGAGGCGCTGGGCTTCGACCACTACGAGACAGTCAAGGGCGATGCCACGCTGCAAATGCCTAAATACGCCACCTTCGGCCTGCAGTACATGGCGCGCTTCAATCACCTGCACAAGCCCTTCGACAACGCCAAGGTGCGCCAGGCGGCGTTGGCGGCGATGTCGCAAGAGCCCTTTCTGCGCGCCAGTGTGGGCGTGAAGGAACTGTACAAGCCCTGCGCCAGCATGTTCGTCTGCGGCACGCCCTATGGCACCACCGCCGGCAGCGACATCCAGTCCAAGAGCAACATGAAGAAGGCGCAGGACTTGCTGAAGGCCAGCGGCTACGACGGCACGCCCATCGTCATCATGAAGCCCACCGATCTGGCCAGCATCCAGAAGCTGCCCGATGTGGCCGCCCAACTGCTGCGCCAGGCCGGCTTCAAGGTCGATTTGCAGGCCATGGACTGGCAGACGCTGGTGGGCCGCCGGGCCAAGAAGGATGCACCCGACAAGGGCGGCTGGCACATGTTTCTCACCGCCTGGCAGACCTTCGACGTGTGGAGCCCTATCGCCAACCCCACGATGGACACCCGGGGCGACAAGTCGGGCTGGTTCGGCTGGGCCTCTGACGACAAGATGATCACCCTCCGCAACGAGTTCATGCGCGCCACCGACGAGCCCAC
This sequence comes from Betaproteobacteria bacterium, assembly GCA_043756825.1. Classification (GTDB taxonomy): domain Bacteria; phylum Pseudomonadota; class Gammaproteobacteria; order Burkholderiales; family Burkholderiaceae_C; genus Pseudaquabacterium. The sequence goes on from JAYUQJ010000411.1 coordinate 1,760, forward strand.
CAAGAAGAAACTGGCCGAGCAGTTGCATGTTCGCGCCTTCGAAGTGGCCACCCACGCCCCGCTGGGTGAGTACATGCAGCCCATGGCAGCGCGCAAGAACATCGGCGGCTTCTTCGTGACCAATGGCAATATCTACTGGAACCTGAAGAAGAACTGATCGCCGGCGATGCTGAGCTTTCTCGCGCGCCGGCTGGCATCGACGCTGCCGGTGCTGCTGATCGTGGCGGTGCTGGTGTTTGCGATGCTGCGGCTGACCCCCGGCGACCCGGCTGCGGTGCTGGCCGGTGACGCCGCCAGCACCGAGCAGATTGCCCAGATCCGTACCGGCCTGGGGCTGGACCGGTCGATACCCGTGCAGTTCGGGATCTGGGCCGGCCAGTTGCTGACCGGCGACCTCGGCCAGTCCTACTACTACAAGACGCCGGTGACCACGCTGATCGGCCAGCGCCTGGAGCCCACCCTTTCGCTGGCCTTGATCACCATCACGCTGGCGGTGCTGGTGGCGGTGCCACTGGGGGTGCTGGCGGCCTGGCGTTTTGGCAGCCTGCTGGACCGGGCCCTGATGGGCTTCTCGGTGCTGGGCTTTTCACTGCCGATCTTCGTTCTGGCCTATCTGTTGATCTGGGGGGTCTCGCTCAAGCTGGGCTGGCTGCCGGTACAAGGCTACAAGCGCATCGCCGACGGCCTGGGGCCTTGGCTTTACCACTTGACGCTGCCGGCCATCACCCTGAGCGTGATCTATATCGCGCTGATCGCCCGGGTCACGCGGGCCTCGGTGCTGGAGACCCTGGGCGAGGACTACATCCGCACCGCCCGCGCCAAGGGCTTGCCCGAGCGCACGGTGCTGCTGCGCCATGCGCTGGCCAATGCCGCCGTGCCCATCATCACGGTGATCGGCATCGGCATCGCGCTGTTGATCGGCGGCGTGGTGGTGACCGAATCGGTCTATGCCATCCCCGGCCTGGGTCGACTGACGGTGGACGCGGTGCTGGCCCGCGACTTTCCTACCATCCAGGGCGTGATCCTGCTGTTCTCCTTCGTCTATGTAATGGTCAATCTGGCGGTCGATCTGTCCTACCTGTTCTTCGACCCTCGCATTCGCTACTGACATGGCCACACCGGACTTCGAAGCCCTGTCGGTCGAATCGGCCACCGTGGTGCCCCAGGCCAGTGCCTGGGCCCGGGTGCGGCGCCACGGCGCGGTGCGCGTGGGCGGGATCCTTCTGGCGCTGCTGGTGACGATCGCGCTGCTGGCCCCTTGGCTGGGCACGGTGGACCCGTCGCTGTTCGACCCCGCCAGCCGCGATCTGCTGCCTGGCAAGACCGGCGAGATCACCACGCTGGAGGGCCAGACCCTGCAGCACCAGTTCCTGATGGGCAGCGACAGCTTCGGCCGCGACATCTACAGCCGGGTGATCTACGGCACCCAGGTCAGCCTGATCGTCGGCCTCAGCACCGCGCTGCTGGCCCTGGTCATCGGCATCGGTTTCGGCCTGGTGGCGGGCTTCCTGCGCCGGCTGGACGGCCCGCTGATGCGGGTGATGGACGGGCTGATGGCGATCCCGGCGATCCTGATCGCGATCGCGCTGGTGGCGATGTGGCGGGGCAGCCTGCTGACGGTGATCATCGCCATCGCCATCCCCGAGATTCCGCGCGTCACCCGCCTGGTGCGCTCGCTGGTGCTGACGATCCGCGAGGAGCCCTATGTCGAGGCCGCGATCTCGCTGGGCACGCCCACCGGCATGATCATGCTGCGCCACATCCTGCCCAACTGCGTGGCGCCGCTGGTGGTGCAGGGCACGTTCATCTGCGCCTCGGGCATCCTGACCGAGGCCATCCTGTCCTTCCTGGGCGTGGGCTTGCCGCCCGACATCCCCACCTGGGGCAATGTGATGGCCGAGGGACGGGCCCAGTTCAACGAATACCCGCACAACATTTTCTTTCCCGGCATATTCCTGGCGGTGACGGTGCTGGCAGTCAATATCCTGGGTGACGGCCTGCGCGACACGCTGGACCCCAAGATGGCCAAGCGCGGATAGATGGCACGCCCCGATACGCCTTCGACGCCACCCCCCGGGGGCCGAGCCCGGCCCGGCCATGCCGCCCGCGGCGGTCGCTTGCCCGGCTACAGCTTGCGATGAGCCCGCTTGCCTCCCACATCCTGGATGTCAGGAACCTCACCATCGCCCTGCCCTCGGGCGGCGACCGGTCCACGGCCGTGCGCAGCGTGTCCTTCACCGTGGGCCGGGGCGAGATCGTCTGCCTGGTCGGTGAATCAGGCTCGGGCAAATCGGTCATCGCGCAAAGCGTGATGGGCCTGCTGCCCGGGTCGCTGCCGGTCACCGGCGGCCAGATCCTGCTGCAGGGCGAAGACATCACCCATGCGCCGCTGTCGCGCCTGCGCGAACTGCGCGCCACCCGGATGTCGATGATCTTCCAGGAGCCGATGACCGCCCTGAACCCGGTGATGACCTGCGGCGACCAGATCGACGAGGTGCTGCGCCAGCACACCGCCCTGTCGCCCCAGCAGCGCCGCGACAAGGTGCTGGCCATCGTGCGCGAGGTGCTGCTGCCCGAGCCCGCGCGCATGGTGGCAAGCTACCCGCACCAGCTCTCGGGCGGACAGCGCCAACGCATCATGATCGCGATGGCGCTGGTGCTTGACCCGGTGCTGTTGATCGCCGACGAGCCCACCACCGCGCTGGACGTCACCACCCAGGCCCAGATCCTCAAGCTGGTGCTCGACCTGCAGCAGCGCCATGGCGCCGGGGTGCTGTTCATCACCCACGACTTCGGTGTGGTGGCTGAGGTGGCGCACCGGGTGGCGGTGCTGCGCCTGGGCGACCTGGTCGAGGTGGGCGACAAATTCGAGGTGTTGCAGCGCCCGCAGCATGCCTACACGCGCATGCTGATGGCGGCCGTGCCCACGCTGCGGCTCAAGGCCCGGCCGGGCGACGCCGCGGCCCCGGTGGTGCTGCGGGTGCAGGGATTGGACAAGACCTACCAGGACAAGCGCTGGTTCGGCCCGCAACGCAACGTGCATGCCGCACAGGCCGTGCAATTCGAGATACGGCGCGGCCAGACTCTGGGCATCGTCGGTGAATCGGGCTCGGGCAAGAGCACCGTGGCGCGCTGCATCGTGCGCCTGATCGACCCCAGCGCCGGCAGCCTGCTGCTGGGCGGTGACAGCCAGGGCGCGACCGACATCGCCAGGCTGCCGGCACGCCAGCTGCGTCCGCTGCGGCGGCGGGTGCAGATCGTGTTCCAGGACCCCTACCGCTCGCTCAACCCGCGCCGCACCGTGGGCCAGGCGATGGTCGAGGGCCCGATGAACTATGGCCTGTCGCGCGCATCCGCGCTGCAGCGCGCCCAGGCCCTGCTGGCCCTGGTGCGCATGGACAGCAGCGCCATGGACCGCTACCCGCACCAGTTCTCAGGCGGCCAGCGCCAGCGCATCTGCATTGCCCGCGCACTGATGATGGAGCCCGAATTGCTGGTGGCCGACGAGGCCGTCTCGGCCCTGGATGTCTCGGTGCAGGCCCAGGTGCTGCAATTGTTCGAGGAGATCCGCAGCCGCCTGAACCTGGCCATGCTGTTCATCACCCACGACCTGCGGGTGGCGTCCCAGGTGTGCGACCAACTGGCGGTGATGCACCAGGGCCGGGTGGTGGAATACGGCCCGGCCCACCAGATCTTCGGCCAGCCACAGCATGCCTACACCCGGGCGCTGTTTGCGGCCGCGCCGGGGCGGGACTTCAGCTTCGGCGAGGGCAGCTGAGGCCCGCCCGCGCCAGGGTCAATCTGGCTTGACCCTGGCGCGCAGCAGCACCGGCTTCCAGCGCTTTTGCTCATCCGCGATGAAACTGGCAAACTCGGCCGGCGTGCTGCTCACCGCAATCGCGGCATCGGCCTGCAGCCGGGCCAGCGCCTCGGGCGCCTGGACCGCCCTGGCAGCGGCGCCGGCAAGCCGCTCGGCTGCGGCAGCCGGCAGCGCGGCCGGCGCCAACAGGCCATACCACTGCGTCATCTCGAAGCCCGGATAGCCCTGCTCGGCCACCGTGGGCACATCCGGCAACTGGGGGATGCGCTGCAGGGTGCCCGTGGCCAGGCAACGCAGCTTGCCGCTCTTGATGTGCTGCAGCACCGCCGGCGCGCCGACCGCAGCCGCGTCCAGGCGGCCGCCCAGCAAATCCGTCAGCTGCGGGCCGGTGCCACGGTAAGGCACATGCAGGATGAAGGTCTCGCTGACCATCTTCAGGTATTCCATCGCCAGGTGGCCGGCGCTGCCGTTGCCGGCCGAGCCGTAGTTCAGCTGGCCCGGCTTGCGCTTGGCCAGCGCGATGAACTCTTTCAGATTCTTCACCGGCAGATCGGCTGGCACCACATACAGGCTGGGCACCTTGGCCAGCAGGCTGATGGGGCGGAAGTCCTTGACCGGGTCGTAGGGCAGCTTGTCGAAGATGAACGGGTTGACCGCCAGCGTGCCGATGTGACCCAGGATCAGGGTGTGCTGGTCATCCGCACGCGCCACCTCGCCCATCGCCACATTGCCGCCGCCGCCGGGCTTGTTGTCGACATAGACCGACTGGCCCAGGATCTTGCTCAGCTCGGCGGCGATGGCGCGGGCCACGATCTCCGAGCTGCCGCCGGGTGCAAACGGCACGACAAAACGGACGGGCTTGGCCGGCCAGGCCTGGGCGCTGGCGCTGGCGGGCCAGAGCACGGTTCCGACGCCCAGGGCACCGAGGTGGCACAGCGCGCTGCGGCGCGAAGAGTGGGGTGTGGTCATGCGGGTCTCCGTTGAGTTGGGTCGGGTTGGGTTGGAAAAGCGTCAGCCCAGCAGGCGGGCCGGTGCCTCATGCAGCACCGCGCGGGCTGCCGCTGGGCCCAGGGCGTGGTGCAGTGGCACCAGCAAGCTTGCAAAAGCCGGGGCGGGGCCGGGCGCGCCCGGCTCCATGAACCAGGTGTGCGGCCAGTCCGAGCCCCAGAGGCAGCGGCCATCGAACAGATCATGCAGGTGGCGGATGGCCGGCAGCAGCTCGGCATACGGTGGGTTGGCTTGCAACCGGTACCAGCCCGACAGCTTGAGCCAACCACCCGCGTCAGCCAAGTGCGCCAGCGGCGCCAACGTCGCCAGCGCGGGGGGCACGCCACCAGCCGCCCACAGCGATGGCGTCACGCCGGCCAGGTGGTCCAACACCGGCACGATGCGCTGGCGTGCCGACCAGTCGGCCACCCAGGACCATTGCCCCGGCGGTGTGTACCACTGGGCAAACCAGCCGCGCGCCCGCAGCCTGGGCGCCAGCCAGCCCAGCAGGCTGGCGGCCGGGGTGCCGGTATCAACGCTCTGGCCGACCGGCGAGACCAGGTTCAGGCGCACGCCGCGCACACCGGCAGCGGCCATGCGGTCGAGATGCGCATCGCTCTCGTCACCGGCCAGCACCACCACGCCGCGATGCCGGCCGGGCGCGTCTGCCAGGGCCTGCAGCAGCAGGCGGTTGTCGCTGCCATGCACGCTGGGCTGCACCAGCAGGCAGCGGCTGATGCCGTGGGGCTGCGCCATCTGGGCCCACTCGGCCAGCGTGCTGGCCGGCGCCTGGTAATGGGCACCCGGCAACGGCAGGCCGTCGAAGACATGCACATGGGCATCCCAGCCATCGGCACCGCTTGCGGGCGGGGCTGCGGGCGGGGATACGGACGGGTCCACGGGCAGGTCTGCGAGCACGGCAATGACCATCATTCAACCCGGATATTGCGCTGGCGCACGATGCGCGCCCACAGCACCTGCTGCTCGGCCAGAAAGCGGCCGGCGGCGTCCACCCCGCCAACAAAGGGCTCACCGCCGAGCTGGCGGATGCGTGCCTGCACATCGCCGGCGGCCAAGGCCTGGGCCAGCGCAGCCGCCAAGGTCTGGCGGGTCTCGGCGCTGATGCCGGCCGGCGCCAGCAGCGGGTTCCACTCGGTCACCTCATAGCCCGGCAAACCGGCCTCAGCCATGGTGGGCACCTGCGGCAGCACGGCGCTGCGCTGGCGGCTGGTGACGGCCATCGGCCGCAGCCGGCCGGCCTGGATATGGCCCAGCGACGAGGCCAGGTTGGCAAAGAACAGCGGCACCTGGCCGCCCATCACGTCAGTCATCGCCGGGCCGCCGCCCTTGTAGGGCACATGCAGCAGGTCAGCGCCGGCCAGGTCTTCGAACAGGGCGCCGGCCAGGTGCTGGGCCGAGCCATTGCCCGACGAGGCATAGGCGATGGCGCCGGGCTTGGCCTTGGCCATCGCCACCAGATCGGCCACCGAGGCCGCAGCAAAACCCGGGTGGGCCACCAGCACATTGGGGAACTGGGCGATCACGCCGATGGCGGTGAAGGCCTTGGCCGGGTCGTAGGCCAGCTTGTGGTAGAGGCTGGGCGCCACCGCAAAGCTGCTGGCATCGAACAGCAACTGGCTGCCGTCGGCCGCCGCCCGGGCCACCTGGGCGCCGGCCACTTGGCCGCCGGCACCGGGCTTGTTCTCGACCACCACGGTCTGGCCCAGGGCCTCGGCCAGGCGCGGCGCGATCAGCCGGGCCATCAGGTCGGCGCCGCCGCCCGGCGGGTAGGACACCACCAGCGTGACCGGGCGGCCGCCGGCCACTGGCGTGGCCGCGCGTGCGGCGCCCAGCGGCAGCAGGCAGGCGCCGGCAGCCAGCAGCAACTGGCGTCGGCGGGCAGCGATGAGGGTGGCAGAGTGCATGCTGAGGTCCTTCAGGTGATGGTGACGGTGTAGTGAAAGGCCAGCGCATCGCCCCGGGTGATGCGGTGCTCGATGCAGCGGCCACTGAGATCAAATGCGTCGCGCGTGACCACTGCCGCCGGGTGGCCGCTGGGCAGGCCCAGCGCGGCGGCTTGCGGCGCGCTGAGCGGGCCGAAGCCGATCTGGTCCACGGCCCGGTGCACATGCTGGCCGCAGCGCTTGGCGTACAACGGGTAGAGCAAATCGCCCCAGTCGGCGGTCGGGCCGTCGGCCAGCGCGGCAAAGGTGGGCAGCGGCAGCCAGATCGTCTCCAGCAGCGACGGCCGCCCGCCCAGGCTGCGCAGCCGGCGCAACTGCAGCGCCTGGGCGCCCTTGTCCAGCGCCAGGCGCTGCGCCACCTCAGCCGGCGCGGCCAGGGCCTGGCGCTTGAGGATCCGGCTGGCCGGCGCGGTGGCGCTGCGGCCGTCGCTGAAGCGGAAAAAACGCAGCATCGTGGCGCCTGACAACCCCGCCCGCACAAAGGTGCCGCGGCCCTGGATGCGCTCGATCAGGCCGTCGGCCACCAGCAGGGCCAAGGCCTGCCGCGCGGTGCCCAGCGCCACGCCATGCTCGGCCGCCAGCGCCTGCTCGGCCGGCAGCGCGGCACCCGGCGGCCAGTCGCCCTGCAGCACCCGCTGACGCAGGCGCTGCGCCAGCGCCGCATAGCGCGCGTGGCCGGGTTCGAGGCTGACTGGGGGATTCATGGCAAGGACGGGCTTTCTGCTAAAGTGCTCTAGACTTATATAGGACTAGAGTTTAGATCAAGCATCGCCAAGAGCGCAAGCCCAGGCCAGCCGGACCGATCAGCCATCAGTCATCGGCCGCTCACCGCTCACCGCCGGCCTCATGTGATGAACGATCGGGCCGGCCTACCCCTGCCACACCCTGCCCCCCATGCCCGCCAACCGAACGCTGCTGATCCGGGACGCTGACCTGGTCGTGACCCTGGACGACACCCGCCGCGAGTTGGCCGGCGCCAGCCTGCTGGTGCGCGGCCCGCAGATCGAGGCCATCTGGCCGGCCGGCCAACAGCCCCCCGGACTGCACGCCGACGAGGTGATCAACGCCCGCGGCCTGCCGCCCGACCGCCTGCTGGAGCGTGAAGACCCTATCCTGCGCGACACCCAGCGCCTGATCGAGGCCTATGACGACCCCGACCGCTTCAGCCTGCTGCGGGTGGTGGACGCGCCCTGCTCGCCGTTTTCCGTCAGCCCCGGGCTGATGCGCGATTCGGCCGCACTGGCGCGCTCGCTGGGCACCCGGCTGCACACCCACCTGGCCGAAAACGACCACGACATCGCCTACAGCCGGGCCCGCTTCAACATGACGCCCACCGAGTACGCCGACAGCGTGGGCTGGCTGGGGGACGATGTTTGGCACGCGCACTGCGTCAAGCTCGATGCCGCCGAGATCAATCGCTTTGCCGCCACCGGCACCGGCGTGGCGCATTGCCCGAGCAGCAAGATGCGGCTGGCCTCGGGCATCGCCCCGGTGCGCAAGCTGCCGGATGCCGGCGTGCTGGCGTGCCGGTGGGTCTGGGCGTGGACGGCAGCGCCAGCAACGACGGCGCCCATCGGCTGGGCGAGGCCCGCATGGCCCTGCTGCTGGCGCGGGTGGGCAAGTCCATCGAGCCCTTTGGCTGCGACCGTGGGCGGGCCGAGCTGGGCGCGCGCGCCGCGCTGGCGCTGGCCACCCGGGGTGGCACCCGGGTGCTGGGCCGCAGCGACATCGGCCACCTGGCGCCGGGCATGGCGCCGACTTTGCGCTGTTCGACCTGCGCAGCATGGGCCTGGCCAGCGGCGCGGCGCATGACCCGCTGGCCGCGCTGCTGATGTGCGCACCGGCCCCGGCCGCCTACACCGTTGTCAACGGCCGGGTGCTGGTGCGCGAAGGCCAGCTCACCCGCATCGACCTGGGCCCGCTGGTGCAGCGCCACAACCGGCTGGCCCGCCCGTTGGTGCGGGGCGACGCCTGAAATGCCCGCTGTCGGCAGCGGCAGCAGCGCCGGCCGACAATTGCTGCCGCCCCACAATTTCTGAAAGCCCCGCCATGAAGATCGATTTCGTCTCGGATGTGTCCTGCCCCTGGTGCGCTATCGGCCTGACCGCGCTGGAACAGGCACTGGCCCGCATCGGCCCCGATCTGCAGGCCAGCCTGCACTTCCAGCCCTTCGAGTTGAATCCGCAGATGGGCGCCGACGGCCAGGAGATCGTCGAGCACCTGGGCCAGAAGTACGGCATCGACGCCGCGCAGATCGCCGCCAACACCGAGGCCATCCGCCAGCGTGGTGCTTCGCTGGGCTTTTGCTTCGGCATCGGCAAGCGCAGCCGCATCTACAACACCTTCGACGCCCACCGCCTGCTGCACTGGGCCGGGCTGGCCGGGCAGGCACCGCAGCGGGCGCTGAAACACGCCTTGCTGAAGGCCTATTTCACCGACGGACTGAACCCCTCGGACCCCGCCGTGCTGCTGCAGGCCGCGCTGGCCGCCGGGCTGGACGAAGCCGGCGCCCGTGCGGTGCTGGCCAGCGACGCCTACACCGCCGATGTGCGCCAGGCACAGGCCTTCTACCAGCAGCAGGGCATACAGGCGGTGCCGGCAGTGATCATCAATGACCGCCACCTGATCAGCGGCGGCCAGCCGGTGGAGGTGTTTGAACGGGCCCTGCGACAGATCGCGGCCGAGTCCGCGCCCGCCAGCGCCTGAGGCAACGCCCGGCATCGGCCCGGCGCGAGCGCGCGCCGCGATAATCCGCGCATGAATCCGCTGCTGGGCAAACTGCATCCCTACCCTTTCGAGCGCTGGCGCGCACTCACCCATGGCATCTCGGCCAACCCGGCTTACCGGCCGATCAGCCTGGGCATCGGCGAGCCGCGCCACGCCACGCCCGACTTGGTCAAACAAGCCCTGGTAGCCGGCCTGGACGGCTTGTCGGTCTACCCCCCCACCGCCGGCGAGCCGCGCCTGCGCGAGGCCTTTGCCCAGTGGGTGCAGCGGCGTTACGCGGTGGTGCTCGACCCCGCCAGCCAGGTGCTGCCGGTGGGCGGGTCGCGCGAGGCCCTGTTTGCCATTGCCCAGACCGTGGTGGACGCCAGCCGGCCCGGTGCCACCGTGGTCTGCCCCAACCCCTTCTACCAGATCTACGAGGGCGCGGCCCTGCTGGCCGGCGCCGAAACCGCGTTTGCCAACAGCGACCCGGCGCGCAACTTTGCCGCCGCCTGGGACGAGATCGACAGCGCCACCTGGGCCCGCACCCAGCTGCTCTATGTTTGCTCGCCGGGCAACCCCACCGGCGCGGTGATACCGCTGTCGGAATGGGCCAGATTGTTCGCCTTGAGCGATCGCCACGGCTTTGTCATCGCCAGCGACGAGTGCTATTCCGAGATTTATTTCCGCGACGCGCCACCGCTGGGCGGGCTGGAGGCGGCGGTCCAGCTGGGCCGGCCGGATTTCAAGAACTTGATCAGCTTCACCTCGCTGAGCAAGCGCAGCAATGTGCCCGGGCTGCGCTCGGGCTTCGTGGCCGGCGATGCCGGGCTGCTCAAGCAATTCCTGCTCTACCGCACTTACCACGGCTCGGCGATGGGCCCGCTGGTGCAGGCGGCCAGTCTGGCGGCCTGGGGCGACGAAGCCCATGTGCTGGCCAACCGGGCGCTCTACCGCACCAAGTTTGCCCAGGTCACCCCGGTGCTGGCCGACGTGCTGGACGTGGCCCTGCCCGACGCCGGCTTCTACCTGTGGGCTGGCCTGCCGGCGTTGGACGGCCGGCCGGGCGATGACATCGGCTTCGCCCAGCAGCTGCTGGCTCAATACAATGTCACGGTCTTGCCGGGCAGCCTGCTGGCCCGTTCGGCCCACGGCCACAACCCCGGCGCAGGCCGCATCCGCATGGCCCTGGTGGCAGGCACCGAAGAGTGCCTGGAGGCCGCCCACCGCATCGTCGCCTTCACCCGCGCCTACGTCGACACGGCGCACTGACCCTAACCTGGCCCCTGCCCACCATGAGCACCCACTCCATGCAAGCCCAGCAAGACCTGATCGAACTGGCCTGGAAGGGCCGCGCCACGCTCGGGCCCACCACCGCCGACCCCCAGATTCGCGAGACCGTCGACCAGGTGATCGGCGAGCTCAACGCCGGCCGCATCCGGGTGGCCGAGCGCCAGGGCGTGGGCCAGTGGACTGTCAACCAATGGATCAAGAAGGCAGTGCTGCTGAGCTTCCGCCTGAATGACAACCAGGTGATGCGCTCGGGCGACCTGACCTTCTTCGACAAGGTGGCCACCAAGTTCTCGCATGTCGATGACACCGCGATCCGCGCCGCCGGCGTGCGCGTGGTGCCGCCGGCGGTGGCGCGGCGCGGCAGCTACCTGGCCAGGGGCGTGGTGCTGATGCCGAGCTACGTCAACATCGGCGCCTATGTGGACGAGGGCACGATGGTCGATACCTGGGCCACCGTGGGGTCCTGTGCCCAGATCGGCAAGAACGTGCACCTGTCCGGCGGCGTCGGCATCGGTGGCGTGCTCGAGCCGCTGCAGGCCAATCCCACCATCATCGAGGACAACTGCTTCGTCGGCGCCCGCTCCGAGGTGGTCGAGGGCGTGATCGTCGAGGAGAACTCGGTCATCAGCATGGGCGTCTACATCGGCCAGAGCACCCCGATCTACGACCGTGAAACCGGCGAGACCAGCTATGGCCGGATCCCTGCCGGGTCGGTGGTGATCAGCGGCAGCCTGCCGCGTGACGGCGGCAAATACAACCTCTACTGCGCCGTCATCGTCAAGAAGGTCGATGCCGGCACCCGCGCCAAGACCAGCATCAACGAGCTGCTGCGGCCCTGAACCGGGCCATCGGCACAGGCAAAGCAGATGGCAAACCGGGGTCCTCGATGAGCGGTCGGATGGACAAGGTCATGCGCCTGATGGCCGAGCGCAAGGCCTCGGACGTGTTCCTGTCGGCCAATATGCCGATCCTGATCAAGATCGACGGCCAGATGCTGCAGCTGTCCGACCAGGTGCTCACGCCGATGCAACCGCGCCAGCTGCTGGCCGAGGTGTTGAGCCCGCAACAACTCGAGGAACTGGACGACACCGGCGAGCTGAACCTGGCCATCGCCATCCCGGGCGTGGGCAGCTTTCGCCTGTCGGCCTTCAAGCAGCGCGGCACGGTGGCTGGCGTGGTGCGGCACATTCCGCACACCATCCCGCCGCTGGACACGCTGGGCGTGCCGATGCTGCTGGGCCAGCTGGTGCTGGAAAAGCGCGGCCTGATCCTGATGGTGGGCGCCACCGGCTGCGGCAAGAGCACCACCCTGGCGGCGATGCTGGAACTGCGCAACCGCAATCTTCCCGGCCATATCCTGACGATCGAAGAGCCGATCGAATTTCTGTTCCAGAGCAAGAAATGCGTGGTCAACCAGCGCGAGGTGGGCCGTGACACCGAATCGCTGCAGGTGGCGCTGCGCAATGCGCTGCGCCAGTCGCCTGACTGCATCATGATCGGTGAGATCCGCGACCGCGAGACCATGACCGCAGCGCTGAGCTATGCGCTGTCGGGCCACCTGGTGCTGGCCTCGCTGCATGCCAACAACAGCCATCACGCGCTGGGCCGCATCCTGTCCTTCTACTCGCCCGAGGCCCGCAGCCTGCTGTTGGCCGACCTGGCCGCCGGCCTGCGGGCCATCGTCTCGCAGCGCCTGCTCAAGGCCAACACCGGCGGTCGCACGCCGGCGGTCGAGGTGCTGTTCAACAGCAACCTGGTGGCCGAGCTGGTCGAGAAAGGTGATTTCCACGGCGTGCAGGAGGCGATGGAGAAGTCCATCGCCGAGGGCTCGATCACCTTCGAGGAAGCCATCGCCAACCTGATCAACGAGGGCCGGATCAGCCGCGAAGAGGGCATGTCCCATGCCGATTCGGTCACCAACCTGTTGTGGCGCCTGCAAAACGAAGCCGCGCCCTTGTCGCGCGTTGCCCCCAAGCGCGAAGAAACCGACGAACCCGTGTTCACCGACTTCACGGTGGACGTGGTACCCGAAGGATTCATGGAGCGACGCATGCCCGACTTTCCGCCCCTGAGCCGCACATGAGCACCGCCCTGCCCACCCTGCGCCTGCTCGAGGCGCTGATCGCGCGACCCTCGGTGACCCCCAACGATGCTGGCTGCCAGGCCCAGGTGGCTGCACGGCTGGCCGCGCTGGGCTTTGCCTGCGAGACCCTGTGTTTCGGCCCGGACGCACTGCGCGTGACCAATCTGTGGGCGGTGCACCGGGGCAGCCGACCCGGGCCCACCGTGGTGCTGGCCGGCCATACCGACGTGGTGCCCACCGGCCCGCTGGCCGCCTGGACCAGCGACCCCTTCGTGCCCAGCCACCGCGACGGCCGGCTCTATGGCCGCGGCGCGGCCGACATGAAGGCCTCGATCGCGGCGATGACCGTGGCCGCCGAGCACTTTGTCCAGGCCCATCCGCAGCATGCCGGCACGCTGGCCCTGCTGTTCACCAGCGATGAAGAGGGCCCGTCGGTGGACGGCACCGTCAAGGTGGTCGAGGCCTTGCAGGCGCGCGGCGAGCGGCTGGACTGCTGCATCGTCGGCGAGCCGACCTCGGTCGACCGCCTGGGCGACATGATCAAGAACGGTCGGCGCGGTTCACTGTCGGCCAGGCTCACGGTGCACGGGGTGCAGGGCCATGTGGCCTATCCGCAGCTGGCGAAGAACCCGATCCACCTGCTGGCCCCGGCGCTGGCCGAGCTGGCGGCCACCGCCTGGGACGCTGGCAATGCCTTCTTCCCGGCCACCACCTGGCAGGTGTCCAACATCCACGGCGGCACCGGCGTGGGCAATGTGATCCCGGGCGAGGTGGTGGTCGATTTCAACTTCCGCTTCTCCACCGAATCCACGCCCGAGGCCCTGCAGGCCCGGGTGGTCGAGGTGCTGGCCCGCCACGGCGTGCCGCACAGCCTGGCCTGGACCCTGGGGGGCTCGCCCTTTCTCACCCGCCCGGGCAGCCTGAGCGCCGCACTGGCTGCCGCGATAGAAGCCGAAACCGGCATCACGCCGGTGCTGTCGACCACCGGTGGCACCAGTGATGGCCGCTTCATCGCCCGGGTCTGCGCGCAAGTGGTCGAGTTCGGCCCGATCAATGCCAGCATCCACAAGGTCGACGAGCATGTGAACGTGGCCGACATCGAGCCGCTGATGCATATCTACCGCCGCACCCTGGAGGCCCTGCTGACGTGACTGTCCTGGACCTGATCGAGCGCAGCAGCGCCCGCCTCACCGAGGCGGGCGTTTCGTTTGGGCATGGCACGGGCAATGCCTTCGACGAGGCCGCCTGGCTGGTGCTGTGGCGACTGGGCCATGCCCTGGACCGGCTGGACGAGGTGGCCGCATCGCCGGTGTCGGCCGCTGACGAGGCCGCTGTCGAGGCCCTGATCGGCCAGCGCATCGCCAGCCGCAGGCCGGCGGCCTACCTGACCGGCGAGGCCTGGCTGCAGGGCGTGCCCTTCACAGTGGATGAGCGGGTGATCGTGCCGCGCTCGCTGATCGCCGAGCCCCTGGCCGAGGGCAGCATCGACACCTGGCTGGGCGTGCACACCCGGCGGGTGCTGGACCTGTGCACCGGCAACGGCAGCCTGGCGGTGCTGGCGGCGATGGCCTGGCCCGAGGTGCAGGTGGACGCCGCCGACCTGAGCGCCGACGCCCTGGCGGTGGCACGCCTGAATGTCGATCGCCATGGCCTGGCCGACCGCATCACCCTGCTGCAGGGCGATGGCCTGGCGGCGGTGCCGGGCCGGCCCTACGACCTGATCCTGTGCAACCCGCCCTATGTCAATAGCCAGGCCATGGCCGATCTGCCGCCCGAATACCTGGCCGAGCCGGCCCTGGCGCTGGCCGGCGGTGCCGACGGCATGGATTTCATCCGCCGGCTGCTGCAGCAGGCGCCGGCCTGGATGACCGCCGACGCGGTGCTGGTGCTGGAGATCGGCAACGAGCGCGCGCATTTCGAAACCGCCTTCCCGGCGCTGGAGCCGGTCTGGCTGCCGACCAGTGCCGGCGACGACCAGGTGCTGCTGCTGACCCGCGACGCGCTGCGCGCCGGGCCGGTGCGCCCCCACCCCACGACCCCGACCCCATGATCCAGATCAAGAACCTGACCCTGCGCCGTGGCGTGAAGGTGGTGCTCAAGGAGGCCACCGTCACCCTCAATCCCGGCGAGAAAGTGGGCCTGGTCGGCCGCAATGGCGCCGGCAAATCCTCGCTGTTCTCATTGATCGCCGGCCGGCTGCAGGCCGATGCGGGCGACTTCGACATGCCGGCCAAGTGGCGCATCGGCCAGGTGGCGCAGGACATGCCCGAGACCGACCAGCCGGCCACCGACTTCGTGCTCGATGGCGACTTGCCGCTGGTCGAGGCCAAGGCGGTGCTGGCTGCGGCCGAAGCCGCCGAGGACGGCCACGCCATCGGCGATGCCTATGTGGCGCTGGAGCATGCCGGGGCCTTCGACGCCCCGGCCCGCGCCCAGGCCGTGCTGCTGGGCCTGGGCTTCCGCACCGAGCAGCTGGACGATCCGGTCAACAGCTTCTCGGGCGGCTGGCGCATGCGCCTGCAGCTGGCGCGGGCGCTGATGTGCCCGGCCGACCTGCTGTTGCTGGACGAGCCCACCAACCACCTGGACCTGGACGCGCTGGTCTGGCTGGAAAACTGGCTCAAGCGCTACGACGGGCTGATGATCGTGATCAGCCACGACCGTGAATTTCTCGATGCGATCACCAAGGTGACGGTGCACCTGGATGCCGCCACACTGACCCGCTATGGGGCAAATTACAGTGGCTTCGAGGCAATGCGCGCCGAGCGCCTGGAGCAGCAGGCTGCGGCCTTTGGCAAGCAGCAGGAAAAGATCGCCCACCTGCAGAAGTTCATCGACCGCTTCAAGGCCAAGGCCAGCAAGGCCAAGCAGGCGCAGAGCCGGGTCAAGGCCCTGGACCGCATGGTCAAGCTGGGCCCGGTGCTGATGGATGCCGAGTTCGACTTCGAATTCCGCCAGCCGCAAAGCCTGCCGAATCCGATGCTGACCATGCGCGAGCTGAGCTGCGGCTATCCCAACCTGGTGGCCGGTCAGCCGCCGGTGACCATCGTGCGCCATGTCACCCGCAGCGTGATGGCCGGCCAGCGCATCGGCATCCTGGGCGCCAACGGCCAGGGCAAATCCACCCTGGTCAAGACCATCGCCCATGCACTGGCCCCGCTGGCCGGCGAGTTCACCGAGGGCAAGGGCCTGACCGTGGGCTACTTCGCCCAGCAGGAGCTGGACCTGCTGAACGAGGACGACACGCCGATGCAGCGCATGGTGCGGCTGGCGCGCGAATCCGGCGCATCGGGCAACGACGCACGCGAGCAGGACCTGCGCAACTTCCTGGGCCAGTTCCGCTTTGCCGGCGACATGGTGCACCAGACGGTGGGCACGCTGTCGGGCGGTGAGCGCGCGCGGCTGGTGATGGCCACCATCGTCTGGCAGAAGCCGAACCTGCTGCTGCTGGACGAGCCCACCAACCACCTGGACCTGAACACCCGCGAGGCGCTGAGCGTGGCGCTCAACGAATTCGAAGGCACGGTGATGCTGGTCAGCCACGACCGCTCGCTGCTGCGCGAGATCTGCGACGAGTTCTGGCTGATCACCTCGGGCGGCGTGCTGCCGTTTGACGGTGACCTGGACGACTACCAGAAATGGCTGCTGGATGTGTCGCGCGCCAACGCGCGCGGCCTGCCCGCGCCGGCCCTGCCGGGTTACCTGCCGGCGGCCGCCCCGGCGCCGGCCGAGCCGGTGCGCCCGGCCAGCCCCGCCCCCACGCCCAAGTCGGTGGCCCGGGCCACGGCCGATGCGGCGTCGACGCCCGGCGCCTACAAGCGCGACGAGCGCAAGCAGTCGGCCCAGGCCCGCAACCAGGCCGCCAACCGCAGCCGTCCGCTGCGCAACGAGGTGACCCAGATCGATGCCCGCATGGCACTGCTGGGCAGCGAGCGCAACCAGCTCGAGGCCCGACTGGCCGGTGGCAAGCTGTCGGCCGCCGACATCGCCGAGGCCGGCCGGCGCTTGAACCACATCGGCGCCGAGCTGGCCCAGCTGGAAGAACGCTGGCTGGCGCTGCAATCCGAGATCGAGGCGATCACGGCGGACGGCGGGGCGTGAGCGGGGGCGCACCGTTCACCGCCCGGCAGCGGGCGATGTCGCAGGCGGTGGGCAGCAGCGCCCGGTACTCCACCACCGCCGTGTAGGCGCCGCCATCGCGGGTGCGGCAGGTCTCGCCGGCCGGGCCGAAGCGGTAGTAGCTCATCACGTCCACGCAGCGGCGTGAATGGGCCATCAGGCCGAAGAAGTGGCCCATCTCGTGGCTGATGGCCATCTGCAGGGTCTGCACGGCCGGGTGGTGCGGGTTGCGCCGGGCCAGCAGCGCAAACATGACCGGGCTCAGCCACAGCCGGCGCTGGCCCAGGTCGGCCAGCGCAAAGTTGCCCCGGGTGGCGGCATCGTCCCAACGCACCTGCACCTCGCTGGCCGGCTGCAGGCCGACCGCAGCCTCGCTGATCAGCTCGCCCGGCACGCCGCAGGCCGACCAGGCCGCTGCGGCCCGTTGCAATGCGCCGACTACCACCGGCTCGTCGAAGCGCTCGGGCGCACCGGCATGGCGGTAGACCAGCCGCACCGCGCCGGTGGGCGCGGGCCGGTCGAGTCCGTCGGGCCAGGTCGCCAGTTCACCGGGCAGGCAGCTGGCGATCTCGGCCTGCCGAATGCCGGGCTGGGCCGCCTGTGCCTGCACCGCCCCGCCGCCTGCAAGCCAGGCTGCGCAGGCCTGCAACAGCCCAGGCACCCAGACCCGCCAGCGGCCCCATGGCCAGCGCGATGGCCAGCGCGATGACCAGCGCGATGACCAGCGCGATGGCCGTCGCCGTGGCGCCAGCCGATGCAGCCCTGCGGCCCGGGCGCTCAACGCCGCCGCCAGCCCAGCCAGACCACGGTGGCCACCACCAGCAGGCCACCGGCCACCTGCACCGGCGCAATCGCCTGGCCCAGGATCCACCAAGCCAGGCCCAGCGCAAAGATCGGCTCGATGTTCATGATCGCCGAGTTGCCCACCACGCCCAGGCGCGGCAGCACGGTGAACATGATGGTGAAGGCAGTGCCGTACAGCACAGTCAATGCCGCCAGCCCCCACCAGCCGGCGGCGGCCTGGGGCAACTGGAAGCCGCCCTGCCCGGCCACGCCGGCCAGCGCGATCAACCCGACGATGCCCAGGGTGCTAGCAGTGCGCAGCCGGCCGTCCAGATCGCCCGCCTCGTGCTGGGTGACGACCAGGGCCAGCCCGAAGGTGGCCGCCGCCGCCAGCGCAAAGGCCACGCCGACGCCGATGCGGGCCCACTGCCCGGCCGCACCCAGGCCGGATGCGGCACCCAGCACGTCCAGCGCCAGCGCCAGGCCCAGCAGCATCACCGGCATCGCACGCAGCAAGCGCGGCTCGGGCCGGTGTTGGTAGACCACCCGGGCCCACAGCGCCGTCCACAGCGGGTAGGTGTTGAAGGCCAGCAGCGCCAGCGCCACCGGCAGCCGCGCCACCGCCGCATACAGGCACAGGCTCTGCACGCTGATCAGCAGGCCGATGGCCGGCAGGGCACGCCGGTGCCGGGCGCCCAGGCGCACCGGCACCCGCTGCAGCCACAGCAGGCCGCCCACCACCCCCGCGGTGATCAGGCTGCGGCAGGCCACTGCGGTGGCCACGTCCACGCCGTGGTTGAAGGCCAGGCGCGCCGCCACATGGTTGGCGCCCATCATCAGCGCGATCAGCAGCAGGGTGGCGAAGGCGGTGCGCGAGATCGCGGCGGCGGGGACGGGGGGAGCGGCCATGGGCGCATTCTCGCGTTCGCCCGAACAGTGTTCCGGCTACGCCGGCGCACGGCGCCGCAGCCCTGACGCAGGATCGGCGGGCCACCGGTGGGGCAGCGAGGCTGTGGTGGCGATCGCAGGGAACAGGCCTTCGGCGCCGACTTCTCCGGCGTGCGCATGCATGAGAACAGCCACACCATGGCGCTGGGCGCGCGCGCTTTCACGCAGGGCCGCGACGTCCATTTCGCGCCCGGGCAGTTCGCGCCCGACAACCCGGCCGGCGGCCAGTTGCTGGCGCATGAACTGGCCCATGCGGTGCAGCAGTCTGCCCCCCGCCCGGCCCCCGGCGATGGCAGAAACCCAGGCCCGGCTCGCCGGCCTGCAGGCCGCCGCGGGCGAGCCGGCGCATCTGCAGGCCCCGCCGGGCTGAACCCACGGCCGACGGGCAGGGCCATCGGCCCGGCAGGCGGCGTCGGCGTTGGCGTTGGCGTCTGCGCCGACGTCGGCGTCAGTGCGGCGCAGCGGGCCAACCGCCCAGGCCGACCCGCGCGGACGCGTCGGGGTACAGCCGCACCAGGACGGCGGCGCAAGTCTCGGCCAACTGCTGCCGCAGCGCAGCCTGAAAGGCCGGGGCCGGCAGCGCCGGTGCGGCGCCTGCCGCAGTGACAGCCGGGCCGGCCGCCTGGCCACCGCCCGGGGCCCCACCCGCCGGGTCAGGCGCACCCGTCACCGGCGTGGTACCCCCTTCGAGTCTGGCCTGCCGCTGCCGCCACAGCGCCGCCCAGGCGGCTTGCCTCTGGTCCAGCGCCGCCTGCACTGCGTCGGTCCAGGCCGGGGGGGGCTCGTCCTGCTGCCAGACGCCCCGGCCCCGGCCATGATGCGCCACCGCCAGGTAGGCCAACAGGGCCGACCGGAGCAAGGCATCCAGCACCGCGGTGTCCCAGGCCAGCCAGGCCCGGTCGCGGCCACGGATGCGGTTCACGCCGCGCACTGCCCCGGCGGCGCCCAGCGCGCCCAGCACGCCGCCCAGCAACAGGCCGCCGCCCAGGGTCAAGCCGCCACTGGCCAGATCGGCCTTCAGGCCACCCAGCGCGCCGGTCACCAGCCCGCCCCACAGCGCGGCGCGGCCCTCGCTGGCCGGTTCGTGCCGGGCGAAGTGGCGCGCCAGCTGATCGAGCAGTTCAGCCTGGGACTTACCCGGCACCTGGTGCAGGCCCAGCAGCACATCCATGCTGCGCCGGACCCGCGCATCCAGCCGCTCGGCCAGCGCCGCCATCGCCCGGGCTTGCGGTTCGCTGTCGGCCAGCCCCTCCCGGCCCAGGGCCCGGCCCAGGCGGCTGGTCACCGCGCCTTGCAAGGCCTGCAGCGGGGCGCCCCAGCCGGCCTGCGGCAAGGGCTCCTGGTCAAGGGCCGCCCCGGCCAGCCGGCCAGCCAGGGCGTCCATGGCAGCCTGCCAGGTCTGGCGCTGAAGCGCCACCCAGGCCGCCTGCAGCCGGGCCATGGCGGCTTGCTGGCCGCCTGGCAGGGCCTGCGCCACCGCCTGCAGCAACACCGCCTCCTGCACCCAGCAGCGCGCAAAGGCGTCCAGCGGCAGCACCGCCCGCACCCCCGCCCGGCCGGCCAGGTGGTCGCGCCAGCGCTGCAACTGCTGCGCATCGGCCTCGGGTACCGACGGGCTGCCGAGCTGGTTGAGCAGCACGATCACAGGTTTGTCCAGCAGCGCCAGCACCTGCAGCTCGGGCAGCAGGTAGGCGGCGTCTTCGGGTTCCTCGGCGGCGTTGACGAGGTAGAGCGCCACATCGGTCTGGTCCATGACGTGGCGGATCGCCTGCTGGCTGGCCCAGAAGGGCCGGTCGCGCCAACGGTCCCAGACCTGGCTGAGCAGCCAGCCCAGCGGTCGGCCTTGCAGCGCCAGGCGGCGTGCCAGGCGCTGGCTGTCGCCCAGGCCCGGGGTGTCCCACAGCAGCAGACGGTCGCCCTCGGCGCTGGTGATCAGGGCGTGGGCCTCGGCAAGCTCGGTCACATGCGGGGCGTCGCGCACCTCGCCGATGTCGCGGCCCAGCAGGGTGCGGGCCAGGGTGGTCTTGCCCGCATTGGTGTGCGAAACCAGGCTCAGCGCCAGGGTGGCCGGTGGTGCATCGGTCATGTCGCGCCGCCCGTGCCGCCGGGATCGTCGAGGTCGACGAACTCCGGTCCGGCCGCGCCGGCCGGCAATGCGGCGTCCAGGCAGGCGACCCAGGCGGCTTGACGCTGGCGGCGACGCTGGGCCCCGCTGGCGCCGCCAAAGCGCTTGCGGAAGCCCGATTCGTCCACCAGCACCTGCAGGCTGCCCTGGCCGCGCAGGCGGACGGCCAGCGCGCGCACAAAGGCACCGTGCGACTCGGCCTCGGGCGTGGCGGTCAAGGCAAACAGCGCGATGACCTCGGCGGGATGAGTGGCGGGCAGGCCCAGCGTGGGCAGGTCTTCGGCACCCAGGGGCAGGCTGGGCAGCAGCAGGGCCGCCTGGCCCTGGCGGGCCAGCAGATCCACCAGGCCCGCCTGCCGAGGCGCATCGAGGGCATAGCTGTAGGGCAGCACCAGCACCGGGCGCCCGGGCAGGCCAGCGCCGGCCAGGAGGCCCTGCAGGTCGGTCGCGAAGGCCGGCCAGGGCAGGTTGGCAGCCTGCCAGCGCGCGCGCAGCCCCGAAGCCAGCGCCAGGGCCAGCCGCGGCAACACCACCACCCCGGCCAGGGTCAAGGCCCACAGTGGGATCCAGCGCGCCGCGCTCTCGCCACCGCCGGCGGCCAGCCGCAGCCCTGCCAGGGCCTGCGCGTCGGGCAAGGGTTGCTGGCTCAGGGCTGCCGCAGGCCCCAGCAGCAGGCCCAGCAAACCCCGCACGGCGTGGGCGTCCAGCAAGGTGCTGTCCCAGCCGGCTCGGTAGTCCAGCACCAGGCCGCGGGCGTAGAGCGACAGCAGCAGGCCCAGGCCCAGAGCCGCCGCCGCCGCGTGCAGCAGGGCCGCCAACCGGGCCGACTGCAAAGGCCGGCTGGCCGCCAGCCAATCGCGCTGATAGCGCAGCGCCGTTGCAAGATCGGCCGGGCCCACGCCCGCTACCCGCTGCGCCGCCCGGGTCAGCCGGGCCTGCACGCCGTTGGCCAGCGCAAGCAGCAGGCGACGCAGGGGGCCGACGGGCAGGTCTGCCGACCGGCTGCGCCCGCCCGCGGCCTTGCGCAGCGCCAGCGCCAGAAGCCCGAGGTACACCGCCAGGTTCCAGGCCAGCAGGCCCAGCATCGGCAGGGCCAGCAGATTGATCTGTCGCCCACGGCCCAGGCCGTCACTGGCCGCACCCAGCGCCAGCGCCAGCCCGAGCAAGGCGAGCCACCCACCCTGCCAGAGCGCCGGCGCGACGCCCGCCCCCAGCGGCAAGGCAGCGCCGCGTTCGGCGCGCCGCACCAGACCCAGGCGCGCCCGCAAGACCAGCCAGGCCTGTGGCGTGGCCGTCGCCCCCAGGCGCCGCCGTGCTTCGGCGCCGGCCCAGGCCAGATCGTCCGTCAGCCGGGGGTCCGGGGCGGTGGTCGCTGCGGCCTGCTCCAGGGCCCGCATCAGCAACACATCGCGCAGGTCGGTTTCGGTCATGCGGCGGAAAGGGTCACAGGCAGTGCGGGCGATCGGCAGAAATAACCGGCAACGGGTGCGCCGGGGGCGGCCGCCGATTGTGCCGGTTGTGCCGGTTGGCCCGGCCAGGTCCAGGTCTGGGTCGGGTGCAGCAGCGGGCCAGGCTGGCAGGTCAAAGCCGCGAAGAGAACCCGACCGGCACCCGACAGGATCGCGCTCAGGCGGCCAGCCGCAGGAGGCTGCAGCCGGCGCAGGGCCGCTTGATCGCCGGGGCCAGCCGTCCAGGCCCCACCGGCCGGTCATCCGGCTGGCCGGCTGACGCCGGCCCCGGCCTGGCGCCGGTCACAGCGCCTCCAGGTGAAAGCGCTGGCGCAACAACGCCTTGAAGCGCTTGACCACGCCCAGCGTGTCCTTGAGCAGATCACGGTCGAGCGGGCTCAGAGACTGAGAGGATTTCGAGCGTGACCGAGCAACACCACAAAACGTGCTCGATCTAGGCTGAGCCCGGACACAAACAGTCCTGAGGACTGTTTGTGCCTGGCGAAGGCCAGGGCCTCCTGGCCCTG
>JAYUQJ010000412.1:0-8614 GCA_043756825.1 Betaproteobacteria bacterium
TTTCCGCGACCTGGGTGCGGACGCCTATCTCTTGCCCTACGCATCCGATGGCCATGGCAACCTGTCGCACTTCTCGCCAGAGGCCGACACCTGGCACCCGGCACGCTGGCGTAGCTTCATAAGACCGCTGGATGTCACCAACAACTCCCGGGCCCTGCTCGGTGCCGATGGAACGCTCTGGTCGCGGCGGGCACGCGCAAAGCTCAGCGCCGATCTGGCGGAGTATGGTCACTTCGTCGGATCAGGCATGGCCCCCGCGCTGTTTCAGACCCTCGGGAGGCAACTGGACATCTACTTTCCTTACGGAACGGGCATCGAGTTCTACGGCGACATCGAGTTCAATCGGCAAATGCACAGTTCGACGCTGCGACGCTGCTCGCATGCGGTGGTGCGGCACTTCCAGGGGCGGGGCATCCAGTCCACCCGTCATTGCCTGAATGCCGAAATGAGTCTCACGAAGGCGTCGTTCGACCGCATCGGCAAGCCGTTCGAGCGGCTGGCCATCCCTGCCGTCTACAACGTCGAGCCTCTCCCTGATGTGGTGCCTGACGGTCTGACCAGCACGGTGGCCAGGCTTCGAGCATCCGACTTGTCCATGTTCTGCTGCGCGCGCCTGCTTTGGGTGCGTGACCCGCGTCTCAGCGAACGCGGCTGGCAAAGCTTCACCAAGAACAGCGACTGGATGTTCCACGGACTGGCCCAGTTCCTCCGCCAGAACCCTGGCAGCCGTCCTTTGCTCGCAATCGTGGAGTACGGGCCCGACGTCGCGGCGAGCAAGCAACTGGTGCGCGACCTCGGACTTCTGGACCATGTGATGTGGCTGCCCATGATGCCTCGGCGCGAGATCATGCTGTTGCTTGAGGCCGCCGATGTCGGCATCGGTGAGTTCTACCGTGATCCTGGAGTGATCTGGGGCGGGACAGGTTGGGAAATCCTGGCAGCAGGCAGGCCGCTGGTGCAGAGCTTCAACTTCACGGTGGAGGGCTTCACGGCCGAGTTCGGCCATGCCCCGCCACCGATCCTCGATGTCTCGAGCGTAGATAGCTTGGCGCGGTATCTTCAGGTGCTGTATGCCGATCCGGTTGGCAGGCGACGCATCGGTCAGCAGAGCCTGGCGTGGTTCAACCAGTTCAATGGCATCGGCCTGGCACGCCAGTGGCTGGCGCGGCTGATGCCGGACACTGCCCAAGGCGAGCGATGACCACAATTGCCGACAACGTGGGCAGCCGCCTGCAGTTCCTCGCGAAGGACTCGGTTGTCTACGGCCTGGGTGCTGCGCTGAACAAGGCCATCACTCTGGTCACGTTTCCGCTGCTGGCCCGACACTTCTCGGTCCAGGACTTCGGCATCATCGATCTGCTGAACACCTTGGTAGTCCTGGTGATCACGCTGCTGGTGTTTGGCCAGGACACTGCCGTGGCACGCTACTTCTACGAGCATGACGACACCGCCACACGCCGGCAGGTAGTGAGTCAGTCTTTCGTGTTCCAGCTCGGCATCCTCGCCTTGGTGGTACCGCCGATGTTGATGCTGAGCGGCCCGCTGTCCACGCTGCTGAAATTGGGCGGTGACGGCGAGGCGATCGTGCGGCTCATGATTCTGCAGTTGCCATTCTTCCTGCTGATCAATTTCTCCCAGGGCATCCTGAAGTGGACTTTCAGGCGCGGGCCGTTCCTATTCATCTCAGTGGGCTCCACCGTCGGCACCTTGACCGGCCTGCTGCTTGCCCTCGAGTTCTCGAACCTGACGGTCGTGGACCTGTTTACCATCTACTTGGTCGTCCGCGCCATGTTCGGTTTGGCAGGTTTGTGGTTCGTGCGGCAGTGGATCACCTGGCCGGCGGGCATCGCCCACCTGCGCCAGATGATCCCGTTCGCGGTGCCATTCGGCATAGTCTGTGTCATCAGCTCAACGCTGCCATTCATCGAACGCAATGCCGTGGTCGCCCTGATCGGCACCGAGGCGCTGGGCATTTTTGCGGCGGGCGCCAAGGTGGCGATGCTGATCGGCATGTTGATCAATGCCTTCGAAACCTCCTGGGGCCCGTTCTCCCTGTCGATCTTCCGCGAGTCGGACGCAGCCAGGACCTTCCGCGCCGTTCTGCAGGTGGCGGCGGTCGGCCTGTGTGGCGCCACGCTGCTGCTATCGGCCATAGGCGACGCGTTGGTGGTCCTGTTGGGGTCCTCGAAGTACGCGGGTGCGGGACAAGTGGTGTTCGCACTCACCATGGGTCTGGCCATACAGTCCATCGGCGCTGTCACGGAGGTGGGCATCGTTTTCTCGAAGCGCTCCCATCTGAAGCTCTACGCCTACGGCCTCGGGCTGGTGGTGGCCGCCGTTGCGATCCCGTTGCTCGGCTCCCGCTTTGGCGTCGCCGGTGTCGCTTGGGGCAGCCTGACCGGCTACACCTGCAAGACCGTGTTCGAGGCCTGGCTGGCCCAGCGTGCGCACCACATTCAATGGCAGTTTGCGGGGCCTGTCAGCATCTGCGGACTGACCCTGGCCATCGGACTGGTGCACCAGGTCTGGTTCGATCAGGCAGTTCTGTTCGGCGTGCGCTGGATCCCCTTGCTGGGGCTGGCCCTTCTGGTACCGCTGGTGTGGATCGTGATGCTTGACAGCAGCGACCGTGCACGCCTGTTGCAGCGCTGGGTTTTCTGATGCGTGCTGCGAGCCACGGCGCCGCAGTCGGCCTCCGGGTAGCCTGATCGGAAGACACCAGCGATGTTCGTCGACATCCTCCTATACCTGGTTGCGAACACTGCGATAGCCTTCGCAATCGGGGCGGCCTCACGCCACTTCGCCTTCATGCAGATGCTATTGGTCTACAGCCTCGCGCTGTCGGTGGGCGGGGCGTTGTCGATGGCCAGCAGCTTTCCGTTGGGAGCGGGTGACCTGCCCTACCTGGCCGGCAGCGATGGCGAAGGCTATTTCGAGGACGCTGTGATGTTGGCTGGCGAAGGCATCGGCAACTTCCAGGACGTGATTACCGCCAACTACGCCGGGCACCAGATCTATCTGGCCGCCTGGTTCAGCCTCTTCGGCGCGAGCCTGACGGTAGCCATGGTCGCCAACAACCTCCTGCTGATGCTGTCGGCGCTGTGCTTGTTCAAGGCCAGCCACATCCTCACCCGCACGCCTGAGGCAGCATTGTTGGCCTGCCTGGCAATGATGCTGAACACTTCGCACATTTACCACTCGCTGCTGCTGCTGAAGGAGCCCGCGATTTGTCTCGCCTTCAGCCTGATGCTGCTGTCGGTAGTCGAGGCGCTGAGGCAGCGTGGTTTGGGGCTGCGAGCGCTGGTCATGTTCCTTCTGGGCATCGCCATCGTGATCGCCATGCGGGGCACGCTGCTGCTCTTCGTGCTGGTGTTGCTGGGCTACCTGGCCACGCTGTTCCTGAAGCAGCGGTCGCATGTCCTATTGATGCTCGCCGGCGTGTTGCTCTTGATGGTGCCGCTGGCGCAGACGTTCACCACCTACACGCTGGACGCAGACTTCATCACTGAGACCGTCTTGCTGAACACGGTGATCAGCGAGACGCTGGAGGCCGGCACGGTCGACGCCGGAGGCGTCGTCGGCCGTGTGTCCGGGGCCTACCTGGCGTGGCCCTTCGTGGTCAGGCTGCTGCTGTTCATCGTACCTACGTCACTGCAGTTGTTGCTGCCCTTCGATTTCTGGAGCACGGCATTCCTCGACGACCACTTCAGCGCGTTCTTCGGTCGCAACCTGAATCCGCTGTGGTTTCTGTTCGTCGCCGTCTGGGCGGTGTTCGCGCTCGTCAAAGTGCGTCGCCTGCAAGATCCCCTGCTGGCCCGGTTGATGCTGGCCGGCGCGACGTTTTACGTCATCGTTGCCGTGATTTATGGCGGTGCCATCCCCCGCTACGGCGCGCCGGCGCTGTACTTCATTTACCCCGCCATTGGCTATTGGTGGCTTCGCTTCCGGAAGGACGGCGACGTGCGAAAGGAGGTGCAGGGGTTCTTCAGGGTCTACTACGCCTGCCTGCTGTTGTTGCTGCTGCCTTATCTGGCACTGAACCTGATGCGTGCAATCTGAACCTGACTCGTCACCCCATGCTATTGGCCATCATCGGAAACGGCGCGACCGCGGTCGACCTCAAGGGGCGCAGGTTTGTCAATCGACATACTGCGCAGTTTCTGCTAGACCTGGCTTCAGATGGGCATGCAGTCACCTACATCGAACCCCAAGTCGAGTTGGAGATCAACGGCAACCTGCAGGATGGTGAGCTGCCGCCACAGTCCATGCGATCGCTACCGATAGCCAAGAATCGCCCGATCGATCTCTGGCGCGCACTGCGGGTGTTGTGGAAGGCAGACTTGGTCTACATATTCTTTCCAGGCACGCTGCCGCGCGCCGCAGCGCGCTGGTGCCGTCTCGTCGGAAAGCCATACGCCATTTACCTGCGTGGCGAGCAGTTCAATCTGACCGGCAGTGACGCTGAGGTCTTCCGGTCTGCCCGCTTCGTTTGCTGCGTCGGCGGGCTCGGCGACCGTATCAGGCCATTGAACCCACAAGTGATCCCGATCCAGCCGATGCTGGATCTCGACCCTGGCGACGCCCACCGCAGAGCGATTGGCCAACGCCGGAACGAACCGTGGAACCTGCTCTTCGTCGGACGGCTGGAGGTCGCCAAGGGCGTACCCGAACTCGTCCAAGCGGCCGAGTTGCTGCAAGCGCGCGGATTCCCGTTCCGGCTCCACCTGGTTGGAGGTGGGCCTTTGCACGCAGCACTCTTCGATCGTTTTGGCAACGAGCCAGGCGCAACGATCCGTGTGGCCGGCGTCATCGACAACAAGGCGCAGTTGCATGCCGCCTATGAGGCGGCAGACCTCTTCGTCCTCCCGACCCATCACGAAGGCTTCCCGCGGGTACTCTACGAGGCCATGATCAAGTCGAACCTCATACTCACCACCTTCGTCGGTGGCATTCCCGGAGTCATGCGCGACCAGGAGAATGCAGTGCGGATCCCCGTCGGGGATGCCGAGGCCATCGCCAGCGCTGTGGAGGCGGCAACGGCCAGTGCCGCACGGATGCAGACGCTGATCGACGCGGCCTTGGACACGGTGCTCCACATCCTGCAGCGTCACCCCACTCATCATGCCGCTGTAACGGGGCGGCTGCATGGCTAGGTTCGATCGCATCTGGAACGGGCGAGCCAGCGGCATACCGGCTGCACTGATCACCGGGCTGCAGATCGTGTGGCGCCGGTTTGCCGACCGCATTGCCACTGCAATGGCACGCGGCAATCTGGGGACCATGGGTCCCGCCGCCGTGGTGCAGGCGGGCACCACGGTACGCCACCCAGGGCGGGTCCACATCGGCGCGAGGACATCCGTGGCCACCGACGTGGAGATCGCCACGGAGTTGCCCGGTAGCGAGTGCCGCATCGGCGCAGACGTCATCATCGGCGCAGGTGTGAGGCTTGACTTCAGCGGTACGCTGACGATTGGAGACGGTGTCGTGATCTCAGAGGCCACGGTGATCTACACCCACTCCCACGGGCTGGACCCAACTTCCATCCCGACACCCACACCGCTGGTGATCGAGGCTGGGGTCTGGCTGGGCAGCCGTGTAGTCATCATCGAAGGCAGCAGCCGAATCGGTGCAGGTGCCGTGGTAGCGTCAGGCTCGGTGGTCACGCGGGAGGTGCCACCCGGCGTGGTGGTCGGCGGCGTGCCGGCACGCGTGATCAAGGCCATCTGATGGATCACTCTGAGGGCGACGATCGCCGCACGGTCCTGGTCATGGCTGACCACTATCTGCCTGGTTTCAAAGCTGGGGGACCAATACGGACTTTGCAAAACCTGATCGACGCCCTGGGCGACGAGTTTCGTTTCCTGGTGATCACACGGGACCGGGATCTCTCCGACACGGAGGCCTATACAGGGGTGCGTCTGAACGCATGGAACAACGTCGGTCCAGCCAAGGTGTACTACGCCAGTCCGGACACCTTGACATGGCCTGGACTGCGCCATCTGCTGGGCCGCACCCGGTTCGATGTGCTCTACCTGAACAGCTTCTTCAGTCCGCTGATGACAGTATTGCCGCTGGTGCTGCGGCGCGTGTACGGGCGCCGGACGACACCCGTGGTGCTGGCGCCGCGCGGCGAGTTCTCGCCCGGAGCGCTCGCCTTGAAACCGGCCAAGAAGCGGGCCTACTTCGCGTTGGCACACGCGACGGGTCTGCTGTCGGGTTTGCGCTGGCAGGCCACCAGTGATGCCGAACGAGCGCAGATCATCGCGTTGGTGCGCGCCCGGCCCGACGATGTCGCCGTCGCGCCCAATCTGCCGTCAGTGGGCCGTGTAGTGACGCAGATCGGAGCCGTGCTGCAGCCCGTGCGTGCGTCCGGCCCCTTGCGGATGGTGTTCCTATCGCGCATCTCGCCGATGAAGAACCTCGACTTCCTGATCAGCGTGCTGCGTCAGGTCAGGACACCCGCCACGCTCACGGTCCACGGCCCGGTCGTAGATGCGCCCTACTGGAAAGCCTGCCAGGACGCCGCACACGGCTTGCCGAGGCACATCCGCGTCACCTACGCCGGTGAAGTACAGCCTGCCCGCGTGGCCGCAACCTTCGCTGAGCACGATGTTTTCGTCTTTCCGACCCGGGGCGAGAACTTCGGTCATGTCATCCTGGAATCATTGACTGCGGGCACACCGGTCATCATCAGCGACCGCACGCCCTGGCAGGCCGATGCCAATGGCGCCGTTACCGTGCTGACGCTGGACGGGCCTGAGGGATGGGCTCGGACCATCGAAACGTGGGCGGGCCTCGACGACACAGCGCTGGAAGACAGGCGCGTCAAAGCTGCCGCGCTGGCGAATGCGTACCTGTCAAAGAATGGCTCAGGCGAGGCCCACAGACAGCTCTTCTTGGCTGCCCTGGCGCCGTTGGCCGCCCAGTGTGATCGCTCCAAGCAGCGTGATCCGAGCTAACGGCGACCGTTTCTACCTGACAATTCGTTGGGTTTATTCAACCGGCACGCCGGTACGCTGAACGTCGATCCCGATCTGCCGCATTCGCATCCGCTCATGTTCCACCGTCACCTCCTCACCAGCCATCGGACTGGCACCCCAGCGCAGCACACGGGCCAGGCATCCCGCCTCAGCCCAGTCTGCGGGATCGGACACAGCAGCCGGTCGATCAAGGCTGGCGCAGGCACGCTCGCGCGGTTTGCCCAGTGTCACAGCCAGACATGCTGATCCCGGCGAGCGTCCGAAAGCTGTTCCGCTTCATCGGCATCTACGGTCCAGGCCGCACCGCGTTCAAGGTCGCCGCCCGACTGCGCCTGCAACTCCCGTCCTGGGGGTCTCGTGGCCACGCCAAGGACATTGGCATCGTAGGCTGCGGCCAGTTCGCCTTTGCGACTATCGGCTACTTCCTGAACCGTCGATTCGGGCGGCGCGTGCTGGGCTGTTTCGACATCGATGCGCAAGCTGCCGCGACCCTGGCGCGGGGACTCGGCGTGCCCCATGTCTGCCAGGATGTCCAGCAGTTGCTGGGACTACCCGGGCTACGCACTGTCTACATCGCCTCCAACCACGCTACGCATGCGGCCTATGCCGAAATGGCGCTGGGCATGGGCTTGGACGTCTACGTCGAGAAGCCGGTTGCCGTTGACCTGGCACAGCTGGCCCGGCTGGAGAGGGCTCGACGAATCTCCAAGCGCCGGCTGTTCGCCGGCTATAACCGGCCGTTTTCAGCTGCCCTGCGTGACATGCGCCAGCACGTTCGCATAGACCCCGCGGCCGGTATGTCGCTGCAATGCTTTGTGGCAGGCCATGTGCTTGAGACGAACCACTGGTATCGCCGGCCCGAGGAAGGCACCCGCATCTGCGGCAATGTGGGCCATTGGCTGGATCTATTCGTGCATCTGGTGTCATGGCGCGGCATGCCAGACCGGCTCGAGATCGCGCTCACCTGGGCTTGCGACGACGAACGCGATGACAACCTCAGCATCTCTATGGCGTCCGACCGATCGGACCTCTTCTCGATCATGCTAACGGCACGTACAGAGCCGTTTGAAGGCATCAATGAGTCGATTCAGTTCCAGCATGCCGACACCACCTGCAAGATTGACGACTTCAGGACGTTGACGCTGTGGCAAGGCCCCAAATTACTTAAGCGCCGTTACTGGCCGAAGGATCCGGGACACGGGAATGCGATCTACCAGCCGTTCGCGACCGGCGCTGGCCGCGCCTGGCAGGAGGTTGTTGACTCCACGTTGCTGATGCTGCATGTGACGATGATGATCATGACAGCCACGCGCAATTCAACTTTCTCCCTCCACGACGCGCGCCGCACACTTGACCGTGCTGTCGACACTCTATGAAACAGATTCTCCAGAACCTCAACCACGGCTCTACCGAGATCGCCCACGTCCCCTGCCCCCGCCCCGGCCGCGGCCAGTTGCTGATCCGCACCACCCGCAGCCTGGTCTCGGCCGGCACCGAGCGCATGCTGGTCGATTTCGGCAGGGCGGGCTTGATCGACAAGGCGCGCCAGCAGCCCGACAAGGTGCGCATGGTGCTGGACAAGGTGCGCACCGACGGCCTGGCGCCCACGCTGGCGGCCGTGCGCAACAAGCTCG
>JAYUQJ010000413.1:0-3132 GCA_043756825.1 Betaproteobacteria bacterium
CGGCATCCTGCACGTGGGCGCCAAGGACAAGGCCACCGGCAAGGAAAACAAGATCACCATCAAGGCCAACTCGGGCCTGAGCGAGGCCGAGATCGAGAAAATGGTGAAAGACGCCGAGGCCAACGCCGCCGAAGACGCCAAGAAAGTGGAACTGGTGCAGGCCCGCAACCAGGCCGACGGCATGATCCACTCGGTCAAGAAGAGCCTGGCCGAGTACGGTGACAAGCTCGACGCCGGCGAGAAAGAGAAGATCGAAGCGGCCCTCAAGGCGGCCGAAGAGGCGATCAAGGGCGAAGACAAGGCCGATATCGACGCCAAATCCGAAGCCCTGATGACGGCCAGCCAGAAGCTGGGCGAGAAGATGTATGCCGAACAGGCCGCCGCCGCCGGGCCGGGCGCTGCCTCGGCGGGCGAGGCACCCAAGGCCGACGCCGGTGCGTCCAAGCCGGCCGACGACAACGTGGTGGACGCCGAGTTCAAGGAAGTCAAGAAGTGATCCGGGGATATCCCGGCCCGGCCCCGCGCCGGCCGTGATATCGCGCCGCGTTGGAGGGTTCGGGCACCGCCTGGCACCTCAACGCGGCGGTTTCGTTTCCAACGTTTGAGAACTGTCCATGGCCAAGCGCGATTTTTACGACATCCTCGGTGTACCCAAGAACGCCACCGACGATGACATCAAGAAGGCCTACCGCAAGCAGGCCATGAAGCACCACCCCGACCGCAACCAGGGCGAGGGCGACGACGCGAAAAAATCCGAAGAGAAGTTCAAGGAGGCCAAGCAGGCCTACGAGATGCTCTCCGACCCGCAAAAGCGAGCCGCCTACGACCAGTACGGCCACGCCGGCGTCGACCCCAATTCCGGCATGGGCCGGGGCGGCCCGGGCGCCGAGGGCATGGGCGGCTTTGCCGAGGCTTTTGGCGACATCTTCGGCGACATCTTCAACGGCGGCGGCCGGCGCGGCGCCGGTGGCCAGCAGGTCTACCGTGGCGCCGACTTGAGCTATGCGATGGAGATTTCGCTTGAAGAGGCCGCGCGCGGCAAGGACGCGCAGATCCGCATCCCCAGCTGGGACAGCTGCGACACCTGCCATGGCTCGGGCGCCAAGCCTGGCACCAGCGCCAAGACCTGCACCACCTGCAATGGTGCGGGCACGGTGCACATGCGCCAGGGCTTCTTCAGCATCCAGCAGGGCTGCCCCAACTGCCGCGGCAGCGGCAAGATCATCGCCGAACCCTGCACCGCCTGCAACGGCGCGGGCAAGTTGAAGCGCCAGAAGACCCTGGAGGTCAAGATCCCGGCCGGCATCAACGAGGGCATGCGCATCCGCTCGGCCGGCAATGGCGAGCCGGGCAGCAATGGCGGCCCGGCCGGCGATCTCTACATCGAGATCCGCATCAAGGAACACGACATCTTCGAGCGCGACGGCGACGACCTGCACTGCACCGTGCCGGTGTCGTTCTCGACCGTGGCGCTGGGCGGCAGCATCGAGGTGCCCACCCTGGCCGGCAATGCCGAGATCGAGTTACCCGAGGGCACCCAGCACGGCAAGACATTCCGCCTGCGTGGCAAGGGCATCAAGGGCCTGCGCAGCAGCTACCCGGGCGATCTGTACGCGCATGTGTCGGTGGAGACGCCGGTCAAGCTCACCGAGCACCAGCGCAAGCTGCTGAAAGAGTTTGACGATTCGCTCAAGAAGGGCGGCGAGAAGCATTCGCCCAATGCCAAGAGCTGGACCGACCGGGTCAAGGACCTGTTCAAGTAGTACAGCGGCCGGCGTTCAGACGCCGAGCAGGTCCGGCGCGGGCACCAGAGCCAGCCCGGTCTGTTCACGCAGGTAGCGCCGCGCCTGGGTCTTGCCGACCTGCCGCACCACGCAGCGAACCTGGGCATGCAAAGTGTGGCTGCCGGCGAGGGTGGCGGCCGACACGGGTGCGGCAGCGCTGGCGCCACGGATGTCGGCGCCGTTGGCCAGGGGCCGCTGGCAGACGCCCAGTTGCTCGACCACTGCTGCCAGCTCGCGCGCTGCCTCGTCCGCGCCCAGCGACAGGGTGAGCAGATGCACGAGATTGGCCGCCACGGCGTCATCGCTGCAGGCCTCGTCGACCAGCTGTGCGGCCAGCAGCAGGCGGTCGCCCTTGATGCCGCGATCACGCACGAAACTGAGCGCCTGCCCGATCGCCGACAGGCCCCGGTCGTCGCTCGGCGCATGCCGCATCAACTCGGCCACCACCCGCACATAGCGCGAGCGCTCATCCACCGTAAGCAGCCGGTCCATTGACCGGCAGGGGCCGGAATGATGATCCTGCAACCGCCCCTCGGCATCCAGCAGCAACAAGTTGAAGTAGAGGTGGTCGGGATCCACCGCCGGCAGGTCCGCCAGCCGGGCCACTACATTGCCTGCCCGGTAACCGGGCAGCTCGGGGGTACCCAGCCAGCCATCGGTGACCGGCCTTTGCAGCGCCGCCGGGCGCAGGGTTGGGCTGCGTGGCATTACCCACCCGCCCGTGGTCTGGCCGGGCCGTGGTCGGATGCCGGCACGGCCGGACGGTGACCGCTGCGGGCCAGGGGGATTTGCGCAGCCGGGGTGATTCGCAACATCAAGGGTTTCCGGGTCAGGTGGCTTAGGCGATTTGCTGCAGTGCAGCATATACGCCAAGCTCCCTGTCGCGGTCACCGCCTGGAAAAAATGTTGCGTTGCAACAATTTTGCCACCCCCCCCCTTCTAGGCCAGCCTGGCCCGGCCACGCATGGCGACCATCGCTGCCGGCCGGCCTGCGTTCAGAAAAGGCTGGCCTGTACCGGCTCTGACGGGCCGCGCCCGGGCCGGCGGAACTGGTCCAGATCCAGTTCCACCCGGGCCCGTTGCAAGCCCAGGCGCGCACTGGCCTTGTGAAAACGCTGGCGCAGCAACTGGGCCCAGACGCCGCTGCCGGTCATGCGCTCGCCGAACTTGCTGCTGTTGTCGGCGCCGCCGCGCATTTCGCGGATTCGGGCCATCACCCGGGCCGCGCGTTCAGGAAAATGCTGCGCCAGCCATTGCTGGAACAGCGGATTTACCTCCCAGGGCAGACGGATCACGATGCTGAAGGCCGAGGTGGCGCCGGCATCGCGGGCGGCCTCGAGGATGCGTT
>JAYUQJ010000414.1:0-3130 GCA_043756825.1 Betaproteobacteria bacterium
GGTCGGCCACCGGCAGGGCCGCCGGCGCCGGCGCCGCCCTGGCCCGGGGCTCGGGCCCGGGCTCGCGCTCGAAACCCGCAGGCTGCAGCGCCGCACGCACCACCTCGGGCGTGAAGGGCGGGCTGCGAAATCGCACGCCGGTGGCATCGAAGATCGCATTCGCAATCGCTGCGGTGCCGGGCACCGACGCCGATTCACCCACCCCCAGCGCGGGCTCGCCCGGGCGCGGGATCAGCAGCACATCCACCACCGGCACCTCGTGGAACTGCAGGATGGGGTAGCTGCCCCAGTCGCGGCTGGCTGCGGTCTGCTGCACCGGGTCGATGCGCAATTGCTCCTTCAGCGCCCGGCTGGTGGTCTGCAGCACATTGCCGTGCACCTGCTGCAGCACGCCGCGCGGGTTGATCATCAGCCCGGCGTCATGGCCCACCACCACCCGGCTGACCTGCACCTCGCCGGTGCGGGCATGCACCCGCACATCGGCCACCCAGGCCGCCCAGGCGGCACCGAAGCCCGGAAACTTGCTGTGGATATAGCGCGCATAGGCAAAGCCCTGGCCGTGCAGCCAGTCGCTGCCGGGCTCGCCCGCCTGGTGCTGGGGCCCGGGGTGCGGGCGCCAGCCGGCGCGCTGCGCGGTGGCACGCACCAGCGCTGCGGCGCGCTCGTCGGGCAGGTGGCGCAGCCGGTATTCGACCGGGTCCACCCCGGCCGCCGTGGCCAGCTCGTCGATATAGCTTTCATGGGCAAAGGCGTTGGGCAGGGCCGACACGCCGCGCAACCAGCTGGCCCGCAGGATGGGCGCCATGTCATTGACGGTGATGCGCTGGTCGGCATAGGCATAAGGCGGCACCGCAGTGCGGTCGCCCATCTCGAAGGCCTGGGCCACCGCCGGCACCGTGCCGGTGAGCAGCAGGGCCAGGGTGGGCGCACCATTGCTGGGGTAATGGGTGGCAAAGTCATAGCCCAGCGGCGTGCCGTCGGCCGCCAGGCCGCCGCGCACCTGCATCAGCTGGGCCGCACCCTTGGGCTCCCAGGCATGCTCCTGCGCACGGCTGAGTTGCACCCGCACCGGCCGGCCCACCGCCCGGGCCAGCAGCAGGGCGTCGGCGGCCACGTCGTCGGCGCCGTTGCGGCCGTAGCAGCCGGCGGCCTCCAGCCTGTGCACCACGATGGCCGCCGGCGCCAGGCCGGTGAGCAGGGCCAGGTCGGCGCGCAGCACATGCGGGTTCTGGGTGCCGGCCCAGACGGTGGCCTGCGCGCCAGCGGGGTCATCCGACCAGTCGGCCACCGCACAAGACGGGCCGATCGACGCGTGCAGCTGGTAGGGCCACAGGTACTGGCGGTCGAACCGCTGCGCGGCCTGGCCCAGCGCCGCGTCCACATCGCCCTGCTGCGCCACCACGCGCGGCCGGCTCGGGTGGGCGCTGAGGGCCTGGGCCAGGTCCTGCAGCGGCGCGACCGGCGTGAACGGCGCCCAATCCACCCGCAGCGCCTGCATCGCGGCCTCGGCCTGCTCTTCGCGCTGCGCGACGATGCCGATGAAATCGCCGATCACCACGATTTTTTCGATGCCGGGCAAGTGGGCCAGCGAGGTTTCATCCACCCGCAGCAAGGAGCGGCCGACGAAATCACCCGCGTCCAGCCCGGCATAGGGTGGGCGCACCACGCGGCCGTGCCACATGCCGGGCAGGCGCAGGTCATGCACATAGGCGGCCTGGCCGGTGACCTTGGCGGGCAGGTCGGTGCGCAGTGCCGAGCTGCCCACCAGGCGGTAATCGGCCTCGGGCTTGGTGGCGGCGCCTTCGTCGAGCATCAGCTCGACATGCCGGCCGGCCAGCAGCTGGGCATAGGCGGCGCTTTGGCCGCCGGGGCCCAGCACCCGGCCGCCGGCGCAGCGCAGGGTGTCGGGCGGCGCCGCCCACAGGTGCGCCGCCTCGGCCAGCAGCCAGGCCCGCGCGGTGGCTGCCGCTGCGCGCAGCGGCTGGGCATGGCGCTGGATCGAGGTGCTGGCAATGGTCGGCCCCTGGTTGGGCGCCAGTGCGGTATCGCCCAGCACCATGTCGACGCTGGCCAGGTCCAGGTCCAGCTCTTCGGCCACGATCTGGGCATAGGCAGTGGCCAGGCCGGTGCCCAGGTCGACATGGCCGGCCAGCGCAGTGGCGCGGTTGTCATCGGCCAGGGCCAGCAGGATCTCCAGGCCTTCGGCCGGATCGCCGGCCAGCACCGGGGGCTGGCCAGGCGCAGGCGCCGGTGGCGGCGGCGGTTGACGCAGCACCAGCAGCACGCCCGGTGCCTGGCGGAGATCGTCGCGCTTGCGCCAGGCGGCGCTGCGGGCAGTCATCCCTGTCGGTTCAGGTCGGGTGCGCTGGCGGCGGGGCCAGGCGCTGCGCCGCCAGCGCCACCGCCGCCAGGATTTCCAGGTGCGAACCGCAGCGGCACAGGTGGTGCGACAGCGCCGCCCTCACCTGGGCGTCGCTGGGCTGGGGCGTGCGCCGCAGCAAGGCCACGGTGGCCATCAGCATGCCGTTCAGGCAGTAGCCGCACTGGGCCGCCTGGGCCTCGATGAAGGCCTGCTGCACCGGGTGGAGTCGGCCCGCCCGGGCCAGGCCCTCCAGCGTGGTCACCGCGCGGCCGGCCACACCGCCCACCGGCATCGCGCAGGCGCGGGCCGCCACACCGTCCACCAGCACCGTGCAGGCGCCACATTCGCCCAGGCCACAACCGTACTTGGGGCCGTTCAGGCCCAGGTCGTTGCGCAGGATGGCGAGCAGGGGCGCCGCCGGGTCGACGCTCAGCACATGGGCCCGGCCGTTGACCAGCAGGGTGAGGGGCGCGGTGCTCAAGCGGGTCAAGTCAGGCGACCAGGGGCGGGCCTCAGGCCAACTCGATGTCGGCCGACTGGATGCGCTTGACACCCTTGGCGGCCATCTGCTTCCAGGCGGCGGCGAGTGAGCCGTTCAGGTCGATGGCGCGGCAGGCGTCTTCGACCACATAGACCTCGAAGCCGGCCTTGCGGGCGTCCAGCGCGGTCCAGCCGACGCAGAAGTCGGTGGCCAGGCCGGCGACGTAGACGGTCTTGATGCCGCGCGCCTTGAGGTAGCCGGCCAGGCCGGTGACAGTCTTGCGGTCG
>JAYUQJ010000415.1:0-3120 GCA_043756825.1 Betaproteobacteria bacterium
TGTTCAGCGGCCAAACGGCCCCCAGGCCGGCTCGCGCACATCGATGCCCGACGACAGCAGCCGGGTGCGGATCTTGCCATCCAGGGTGGTGGTCATCAACACATCGCGACCCTGGCTGCGGGTGGCATAGATGATCAGGCGGCCATTGGGCGCAAAGCTGGGGCTTTCGTCATCATTGGTATCGGTGACCGACAGCGGCGGCGCACTGCCGTCGAGCGGCTGCAGCATCACCCGAAAGCCGCTGCCGCGCGCCACCCAGGCCAGCATGCGACCGTCGGGGCTGACCGCCGGGCTGATGTTGTAGGCCCCGTTGAAGGTGATGCGCTCGGCCGCGCCGCCGGCCAGCGCCTGGCGGTAGACCTGCGGCCCGCCACCCCGGTCGCTGACAAAGAAGATCGACTGGCCGTCGGGCGCAAACGCGGCCTCGGTATCGATGGCATTGCTGGTGGTCAGGCGGCGCACGCTGTCGCCCTCCAGATCGATCAGGTAGATCTGGGCCAGGCCGTCGCGCGACAGGGTGGCGGCCAGTTGCCGGCCATCGGCCGACCAGGCCGGCGCACTGTTGCTGCCCCGGAAACTGGCCACCGCACGGCGCTCACCGGTGGTGACGTCCTGCAGCATCACCACCGCCTTGCCCGATTCGAACGAGACATAGGCCAGGCGTCGCCCGTCCGGCGACCAGGCCGGCGAGATGATGGGCTGGGGGCTGGCCAGGGCCACCTGGCCGCCCTCGCCGTCAGCGTCGGTGATGCGCAGGGTGTAACGGTTGCCGGCGCGGGTGACATAGGCGATGCGAGTGGCGTTGACCCCGCGCTCGCCGGTCAGGCGCTGCTGCAGGGTGTCGGCGATGCGGTGGGCAGCCAGGCGCAGATCAGCGGCGGGCACGGCCAGGGCCTGGCCCAGCAATTCTTCGCCCTTGACCACGTCCCAGGCCTTGAAGCGAAGGTCCAGGCGGCCATCGGCCAGGCGCGACACCGAGCCGGCCACCAGCGCGTCGGCGCCGCGCCCGCGCCAATCAGCCCATTGCGGCTGGCTGCGCTCGTCCAGTGCCCCGCTCGACTCAATGATGCGGAAGGCACCGCTGCGCTCCAGATCGGCCCGCACGATGGCCGAGATCGGCTGCCCGCTGCGGTCTTCGTCTCGAAAGCGGGTGATGCCCAGGGGCAGCTGGGTGGCTCCCACACCCGCAATCTCGACCCGGAACTGGGCCTGCGCAGCGCCCGGCCCCCAGGCCGGTGCCAGCACGGCCAGCGCCGCAGCAAGGCGACGTCGCCGGATCAGCATGGCGCCAAGCCGGCCTGCGGGTCGCGCAAAGGTGCAGCCACGCAGGCCCGGCAGACAGGCCCGGCGTGGCCAAAGGTCGGCGCGCTCAAGCCAGCGCCCGCCGCAAGGCCAGGCCGCACACGCCGACCGCA
This sequence comes from Betaproteobacteria bacterium, assembly GCA_043756825.1. Taxonomy (GTDB): domain Bacteria; phylum Pseudomonadota; class Gammaproteobacteria; order Burkholderiales; family Burkholderiaceae_C; genus Pseudaquabacterium. Next base: position 1,416 of record JAYUQJ010000415.1, read on the forward strand.
GTGTGGGCCTCGTCGATGACCCGGCCCATGGTGATGAAGCCGTGGATCTGCCGCTCGAAACACAGGTACTGGGTGGGGGTGCCGGCGGCCGACAGGGCGTCGGCAAACTGCCTGCCCTCGTCGCGCAGCGGGTCGAAGCCGGCGGTCAGCACCAGTGCGGGTGGCAGGCCCGCCAGGTTGTGATGCAGCAGCGGCGATGCGCGCCAATCCTTGTAATCGGCCGGGTCGATGTAGTGGCCACGGAAATAGTCGAGCGTGTCCCGGGTCAGCAGATAGCCCTGGCCGTTGGCGCTGTGCGAGGGCGAGTCGGCACGCATGTCGGTGGCCGGATAAATCAACAGTTGCAGGCGCAGGGGCGGAGCCTGCACGGCGTCGCGCCAGGTCAGTGCCACCACGGCCGCCAGGTTGCCGCCGGCACTGTCGCCACCCACGGCAAATCGCGCCGGATCGAGGCCCAGGCGGGTGGCCTGGGCCTGCAGCCAGCGGGTGGCCGCCACCACATCGTCCACGGCCGCCGGGAAGCGGTGCTCCGGGCCCATCCGGTAATCCACCGCCACCACCACGCAGCGCCCGGCATGGGCCAGGTCGCGGCACAGGGTGTCATGGGTGTCCAGGTCGCCGATCACCCAGCCCCCACCGTGGTAGTAGACCAGCACCGGGGCAGGCGTGACCAGGCCACCGGGGCGGTACAGGCGCAGCGGGATGTCGCCCTGCGGGCCGATGGCCGCCAGGTCGGTCACCTCGTCCAGCGGCATCGGTGGCGGCTGGGTGGCGGCGCGGCGCTCGACATAGAACCGCCGAGCCTGGTCCGGTGGAAGGGTATGGGTGGGCGGCACACCGCGTTCGACCATCAGGTCCAGCAGTGCCTTGGCTTGGGGATCTAGCATCGGGTCTCCTGGGGGCACACCTGGCGCGCGGCTGCGGCGCCGGACCGGGCCAGGATGCTGCCCGCCCGTCTCGCGTCGAGTGTAGCGGCGGCCCTGCGCCCAGCGCTTGCCGTGGCTGCCCGCTGTACGGGCCCTGCCGTTGGCTGCGGCATCATCGGCCCGCAGTATCCCCCTGCGCCCACTGCCCAGCCTATGTCCCAGCCGTCGACCCGACGCCCGCGCCAGCCGCCCTGCGACCCCTCGTGCGACCCAAGCCCGGGCCCCTGCCCTTGCGAGGGCGGCTCGTCAGCCATGGCCTATGGCGCCTGCTGCGGCCGCTGGCACGGCGGGCCCCTGCACCTGCAGGCCCCGGATGCCGGCGTGCTGATGCGGTCGCGCTACAGCGCCTATGTGCTGCAACGGGCCGACTACCTGCTCGACACCTGGCACCCGAGCACCCGGCCCGGCGAGGTCCGCTTCGAGCCTGGGCTGCGCTGGCTGGGCTTGCAGGTACAGGCAGCGCAGATTCAGGGCGCCGAGCGGGCTCGCGTGGCCTTCGTGGCGCGCAGCAAGCAAGGCGGGCGGGCCCATCGCCTGGTCGAGACCAGCCGTTTCGTGCGCGAACAACGCCGCTGGTACTACCTGGACGGCGGGCCGGATGGTTGACGCCTGCGCCTTGCGCCAGCGGATGCCGGCCTGCGGCTCAGGCAAATTCCTGGCGCACGTTGGGCAAGGTCAGCCGCCAGGCGATCCAGCCCAGCAAGCCACAGGCCACCAGCGTGACCAGCACCGCCATCGAGCGCGCCGCTACCACGAAACCATCGAACACGCCCGCCACC
>JAYUQJ010000416.1:0-3117 GCA_043756825.1 Betaproteobacteria bacterium
GAACAGGTTCTGCGCCAGCCGCTCCACCGGGGCTACCAGGGCCTCGGGCAGCACCAGCCAGCCCAGGCGCCAGCCGGTCATGCTGAAGTACTTGGAGAAACTGTTGACCGAGACGATGTGTTCACCCAGCTGCAAGGCGCTGTGGCCGAAGGTGTCGTCGTAGCTCAGGCCGAGGTAGATCTCGTCGATCACCGTCACCGCGCCGTGGCCGCGCACGACGGCGTCGATGCGCCGCAGTTCGTCGGGATGGATCGAGGTGCCGGTCGGGTTGCTTGGCGAGGCCAGCAGCACGCCCCGGGTGGCCGGGCTCCAGGCCCGGTCCACCGCATCGGCATCGAGCTGGAAGCGCTGCGCCGGCCCGGCGGGGAGCAGCCGGGCGACGGCCTCGACCGCGGCCACGAAATGCCGGTTGCAGGGGTAGCTGGGGTCAGGCATCAGCACCTCGTCGCCGGCCTCGAACAGCGCCAGGCAGGCCAGCTGCAAGGCGGCCGATGCGCCCGCCGTGATCATGATGCGGCGCGCCGGGATCGGCAGCCCGAAGCGCTGCGCGTACCACCCCGACAGGGCCTCGCGCAACGCCGGCAGGCCCATGGCCTCGGTGTACTGGGTGCGGCCGGCGCGGATGGCGCGCTCGGCCGCCTCCTGCACCAGCGGCGGGGCGGTGAAATCGGGCTCGCCGATGTTCAGGAAGATCATGCGCTCGCCGCCCCGCGCCGGGTCACAGGCCGGGCTGGCGGCGATGGCCTGCGCCGCCTTGGCGCACTCCATCACGTAGAAGGGCTCGATATGGTCGAGCCGGCGCGCCAGTTTCATGCCGGCCCTCGCGCTGCGGACATCAGCGCGCGGTGCGCCCGGCCTGCCGCGCCCTGACTTCCACCGGCCGCAGGTCGCTGGCGGTCTTGTCGAGCACGCCGTTGACATATTTGTGGCCGTCGGTGCCGCCGAAGCTCTTGGCCAGCTCCACCGCCTCGTTGATCACCACCCGGTAGGGGATGGCGATGCAATGGATCAGCTCGTAGGTGCCGACCATCAACACCGCATGCTCCACCGGTGACAGGTCGCTGGTCTTGCGGTCGACATGGCGGGCCAGCGCGGCGTCCAGCGCCGCCGCCTCGGCGATGCAGCCGTGCAGCAGGGCATCGAAGTGGGCGCGGTCGCATTGTTCGAATTCATCCTGCTCGCGGATGTGGGCGTCGATCTCGCCAGCGTCGGCGCCGCTGAGCAACCACTGGTAGAGGCCCTGCACCGCATGCTCGCGGGCGCGCCGCCGCCCCGACATCGATGCCTGCGGGCGCCGCCCGGGCCGGCTGGACTTGGCCGTGGCTGCCGCAGCGGCCGCAGCGGCCGCGTCGGCGACGGGTGGCAGGTCGGGCAAGGTGCTGTCGCTCATGCCAAGGTGTCCAGCAGATTGGCCATCTCGACTGCCACACGCGCGGCGTCACGGCCCTTGTCGTCGGCACGGTCCCAGGCCTGGGCCTCGGTTTCCACGGTCAGGATGGCGTTGGCGATGGGCAGGGTGTTGTCCAGGCCCACCCGGGTGACGCCGGCGCCGCTTTCGTTGGCCACCAGCTCGAAGTGGTAAGTCTGGCCGCGGATGATGCAGCCCAGGGCGATCAAGGCGTCGAAGTCATCGCTCTCGGCCATGGCCTGCAGGGCCACCGCAATCTCGAGCGCGCCGGGCACGGTGACCAGGCGGACGTTCTCGGCGCTGACGCCGAGGTCGGCCAATTCGGCCAGGCAGGCCTTGACCAGCGCGGCAGTGATGTCGGCGTTGAAGCGGGCCTGGACGATGCCGATCGACAGGCGCGCGCCGTCGAGCAGCGTGTCGGCCACGCCGTCCTGGCCTTGCTGGGCATGTTGCATGGGGTGCCTTACGGTGGTCGGTGTCAGGCGCTGGCGGCCATGAATCGGGTGACTTCAAGGCCGTAGCCCATCATGCTGGGCATGCGCCGGGGGCTGCCCAGCAAATGCATGCGGGTGATGCCCAGGTCGCGCAGGATCTGGGCGCCCACGCCGTAGGTGCGCAGGTCCATCTGCAGTGGGCGCCCGGGCCGGCTGGCCTGCTGGGGCAGGATCTGGGGCATCAGGCTGGCCATATCGCTGCCGCAGTTCAGCAGCAGCACCAAGCCGGCCGGCGCGGCCTGGATCGCCGCCATCGCCTTGGGCAGGGGCCAGGAGTGCGCGCTCTGCCCGGCATCGAGCAGATCCATCGCGGTGAAGGGCTCATGCACCCGCACCGGCACCTCGTCGCCCGGCTTCCAGACGCCGTGGCACAGGGCCAGGTGAAGGCCGCCCGAGCGGTCACGGAATGCCACACAGGCAAAGCGGCCCTGGGCGGTGACCAGCTCGCGCTCGCCTACCCGCTCGATCAGGGTCTCGTTGTGGGCGCGGTGGGCGATCAGGTCGGCGATGGTGCCGATCTTCAGGCCATGCTGTTGGGCGAACACCTGCAGGTCGGGCAGCCGGGCCATGGTGCCGTCGTCGTTCATGATTTCGCAGATCACTGCGGCGGGCGTCAGCCCGGCCATCGCGGCGAGATCGCAACCGGCCTCGGTGTGGCCGGCCCGCATCAGCACGCCGCCGTCCTGGGCCTGCAGGGGAAAGATGTGGCCCGGCTGCACCAGATCGGCCGCGCTTGCGTCGCGCGCTACGGCGGCCTGCACGGTGCGGGCGCGGTCGGCCGCCGAGATGCCGGTGCTCACGCCGGTGGCAGCCTCGATCGACACGGTGAAAGCGGTGCCATGCACCGTGCCATTGCGCGTCGCCATGGGCCGCAGTTGCAGGCGCTCGCAGCGCTCGCGGGTGAGGGTCAGGCAGATCAGGCCGCGGCCATGCTTGGCCATGAAGTTGATGGTCTCGGCCGACACATGGTCGGCGGCCAGTATCAGATCGCCTTCGTTTTCACGGTCTTCTTCATCGACCAGGATGACCATGCGGCCGGCCGCCAGCTCGGCCACGAGCTCGGGAACAGGGGAAATCGACATTCGGCGATTGTAGGCGGGGCACCCCATGCGGGAGCCGATGTGGCCCTCGCTCGAGACAACTGATCGACGCGCAGCGATAGGGCTGACTGGTCTACACCTTTCGCAGATAGCTGGTATCGGCGCTGGGGCGCGA
>JAYUQJ010000417.1:0-3115 GCA_043756825.1 Betaproteobacteria bacterium
CGGCGGCAGGCCCAGCCGCCCTGGTCTTGCAGGGCCTGCGGCAGGTCCCAATGATTGAGCGTCAGATAGGGCTGGATGCCGCGCGCCAGCAGCCCGTCCACCAGGCGCTCGTAGAAGACCAGCCCGGCTTCGTTCCAGGCGCCATGCCCCAGCGGCTGCACCCGCGACCAGGACACCGAGAAGCGGTAGGCATTGACGCCCAGCGTGGCGATCAGGTCGAGGTCGTCGTCCAGCCGGTGGTAATGGTCGCAGGCCACATCGCCGCTGCTGCCGTCGGCAATGGCCCCGGGCTGGCGGCAGAAGCGGTCCCAGATCGATTCGCCCTTGCCGTCGGCCTGCGCCGCTCCCTCGATCTGATAGGCACTGGTGGCCACCCCCCAGACAAAGTCGGGCGGAAACGGGTGGCCCAGACCAGCGGTCGGCGGCACGGCAGGGGCGTTCGCGGGCATGGGCAGTACAGGGAGGTGGCGAGCGGCGCAGCCGGCGGGCTACTTGACGGCGCCGGTGGTCAGGCCGGAGATCAGCTGGCGCGACGACAGCACGAACAGCACCACCAGCGGCAGCGTGGCGATGGCCGACCCGGTCATCAGCGCGCCCCATTCGGTGTCCACCGGGCTCTGCAGGCTGCGCAGCGCCAGCGGCAGGGTATACATGTCGGGCGAGCGCATCACGATCAGCGGGCCGATGAAGTTGTTCCAGCTGGCGATGAAGGTGATCAGCCCCAAGGTGCCCAGTGCCGGCCTGAGCAGGGGCAGAACGATGCGCCAGTAGATGCCCAGCTCGCTGCAACCGTCCATGCGGGCGGCCTCCACCAGGTCGCGCGGGATCGACGAGGCCACGAACTGGCGCATCAGGAAGATGCCGAAGGCGCTGGCGGCGCCGGGGATGTAGAGCGCACGGGGTTGGTCGATCCAACCCAGGCCGTCCATGATCATGAAGGTGGGGATCATGTTCATGAAGGACGGCAGCAGCATGGTGCCCATCACCAGGCCGAACAGCGGGGTCTTGTACCTGAACTCGAACAGCGCGAAGGCATAGCCGCCCATCGAGCAGAACAACAGGGTCAGCGCGGTGGACGCGATGGCCACGTACAGGCTCCAGCCCAGGTTGCGCCAGAAGGGCAGGCGGTCGGTCAGGATCTTCAGGTTGGCCAGGAAATCGTCGCCGAAGAACATCGGTGGCGGCACGCTGAAGATGTCGGTGCGCGACTGCGTGGCGAACACGAACATGAAGTAGAAAGGCGCCAGCATGATCAGCGCGCCCAGGCCCACCATCAGGTAGGCGGCCCAGGGTGCCAGGCGTTGGCCGGTCATCAGGTGCCTCCCTTGGTCTTGAAGGCCCGGTTGGTCAGCCAGGTGAGCAGGGCCACCAGGATGAACAACAGCCAGGACATCGCGCTGGCGGCGCCAAAGTCATTGAAGTCGAAGGCCATGCGGTAGAGGTAGATGGCGGTGGTCATGCCGGCCTGGTCCGATCCGCCACGGCCGCCGGTCAGTACGAAGGGCTCCTCGAACAGCTGCAGCCCGCCGATCACGCTGAGCGTGACGCCGAAGAAGATCATCGGCTTCAGGCTGGGCAGGGTGATGAAGAAGAACTGCTGCACGCGCCCGGCGCCATCCATCGTGGCGGCCTCGTAGATGTCCTTGGGGATGGTCTGCAGTGCAGCCAGGTAGAGCACCACGTTGAAGCCTACATAGCGCCAGAACACGATCATCGCCACGGCGGGCTTGATGTGGTCGGGGTCGCCCAGCCAGTCGATGGCGCCAGCCGGCACCAGCCAGCCCAGCACCGGCACTGCGGCCATGGCGCGCAGGCCGGCGTTGATCAGCCCGAAGTCGGTGGAGAACAGCGACGAGAACAGGATCGCAATGGCCACCGTTGAGGTGATGTAGGGCATGAAGTAGGCCCCGACCACGCCGTTGCGCAGGCGCTTGAACGACGAGTGGATGAAGTAGGCCAGCGGGATCGCCACCAGATGCTGGGGCACGCCCGACACCAGGGCCAGCCAGGCGGTGTTCTTCAGCGATTTCCAGAACCAGTCGTCCTGCAGCGCGAACACGAAGTTGTCCAGCCCGACGAAGCGCATCGCGTCCAGGCCGCTGGTGGGCTCCCAGGTCTGGAAGGCCAGGAACAGCGAGAACGCCAGTGGAAACACCCCGAACACCGCGAACAGGATGACGAAAGGGCTGAGCAGCAGGTAGGGCGCCCAGCGGGGCGACAGGCGCAGGGCGGAGGGCAGCTTCATCTCGGGCCTTGGCAGCAGAGGGGCGTGGCGGTGGCGCGTTGCCGTGCCGATGAGGGCCTGGCCATCAGCGGTGCGCCCGTTGCTCGAGCAGGCGCTTGGCGTCGGCCAGCGCTGCGCCGATGTCCTTGCCGCGGTTGAGCACCTTGTCCAGCTCGGTGTCGATCACCTCGCCGGCGAAGGCGTCCTGCTTGTGCACGGTGACGGCGCTGATGCGGCGGGCCGCCTCGCGCCAACCCAGCCGGGCAGGCTGCCCCCCCAGGAAGGCGATGGGCTGCTCGAAGAACGGGTCCTCGAAGGCCTCCAGCAGGGCCGGGAAGGCGTCCTGCGCCTTGAAGGCGCCGAGCTGGCGGTCGCGCTCCAGCGTCATCATCTGGATGAACTCCCAGGCCAGCCGCTTGTTCGCCTCGGGGGCCTTGCGCGGGATGGCGTAGAAGGTGCCGCCATAGGCTGCAAAGGCGCCTTCGGGCAGCGGTGCGGCGCGCCACAGCCCCTTGGTGGCGGGGGCCAGCCAGTTGTTCAGGTGGCCGGCCAGCCAGGCCCCGGTTATCGAGGGAAATCGCGGGGGGTGCATTTGATGGCGCTCCCGCAGCGCGCCGAACCCTGCCACGGTGTCGAGGCTGTAGCCGCTGTGCCTCGCGGTGCTGCCGACCGATCTTTGGCTTTGGCCTCTTTGCGGCCTTTGCGGTCTTTGCGATGGGCTGCATTGGTGGTTCTTGCTTGAACCCAATGCTGGCCATGGCCAGTGGCCAAAAAGGGCGCGAAAGGACGATGAACTGGCGGAGGCGGTGAGATTCGAACTCACGGACGGCTTGCACCGTCGTCAGTTTTCAAGACTGATCCATTAAGCCACTCTGGCACGCCTCCAGTTGC
>JAYUQJ010000418.1:0-3111 GCA_043756825.1 Betaproteobacteria bacterium
CGGTTGTTTTCAGGGCTTCCGTACCAAAGGTGGTGCAGACAGCGTGGGTCGCCAGACCACCCGTAGCGTGGTCCAGTCGATCTTTTTGGTGATTCTGGCGGATGGCTTGTTTTCTGTCATTTTTAGTGCACTGGATATTTGATATGGACGATGTCATGCTCGTCACCAAGCCAGACCCGTCGATAACGCGTTCGACAAACCCGCAGCCCAAGCAGGATGTGGTCATCGAGATGCGCAATGTGGCAACGCGGTTTGGGGACCATGTGGTGCACAGCGACATCAACCTTGAGGTGCGCCGTGCAGAGATTTTTGCGGTGATTGGCGGCAGCGGCTCAGGTAAATCGACGCTTTTGCGCGAGATGATCCTGCTGCAGCGTCCTAACGAAGGCTCGGTGCGATTGTTCGGTGCCGATCTGCAATCGCTGTCAGATACGCAAGCCTTGGCACTGCGCCAGCGTTGGGGTGTGATGTTCCAACATGGTGGTTTGTTTGGTGCGTTGACGGTACTTGAAAACGTGGGCCTGCCGCTGCGTGAGCATACCCAGCTTGACGATGCGGTGATTGATGACATTGCCAGATGGAAGCTAGACATGGCCGGTCTGAAACCTGAAGTGGGCGCGCAATACCCGTCTGAACTGAGCGGCGGCATGATGAAACGCGCCTCGCTTGCCCGCGCGCTGGCGCTGGACCCGGAGCTGTTGTTTCTGGATGAGCCAACAGCCGGCCTGGACCCCGACAGCGCCGCCGGTGTTGACGAGCTGGTGCTGAAACTGCGCGACCTTTTTGGCTTGACCATCGTCATGATCACGCATGACCTGGACCTGCTGTGGCAGGTGGCCGACCGGGTGGCCGTGCTGGGCGACGGCAAGGTGGTGGCCGTGGGCTCGATGGCCGAACTGGCGCAGATCGACAGCCCGTCCGTGCGCCGTTTCTTCGACGGCCCGCGCGGCCGCGCCGCCCGCCCGGCAGGCCTGCCGGCGGGCAGCGCAAACCCCAGCCCGGCCAGGAGCCTGTCATAGAAACCAAAGTGAACTACACCCTGGTGGGCGGCTTCGTGCTGCTGCTGGGCACGGCGCTGGTGGGCATCGCGCTGTGGCTGGCTGCGGGCGGCGCCTTCCAGAAGCAATACGGGCTCTACCTGGCCGTCGTGGAAGAGTCTGTGGCGGGCCTGAACCCGAATGCGCCGGTCAAGTACAACGGCGTCGATGTCGGCAAGGTGCGCGTGATCGAGCTCGACCCGGGCCGGCCCGAGCGGGTGAACCTGCTGTTCGCGATCGAACGCGGCACGCCGATCCGTGAAGACACGGTGGCAGTGCTCAAGACCCAGGGCCTGACCGGCATCGCCTATGTCGAGCTGATCGGCGGCAGTGCCTCGGCGGCGCTGCTGCAGGCGGTGGACGGCGCGCCGTATCCGTTGATACGCACCAAGCCCTCGCTCAGCGCCCGGCTGGAGAACGTGCTGACCACGGTGCTGGCCAAGCTCGACAGCACCTCGACCAACCTGAACGCGCTGCTGAGTGTCGAGAACCAACTGGCTTTCAAGAGCGCGCTGGCCGACATCGCCAGCGTGGCCCACACGGTTGCCGCGCGCAAGGACACGCTGGATGCCGGCATCGTCAGCGCCGCCCGCACCTTCGACAACGCGGCGCGCGTCAGTGCCCAGCTGGGCCCGGTGCTCGACCGCATCGGCCGCAGCGCCGAAGCGGTCGAGAAAATGGGCAACCAGACCGCAGCGGCCAGCACCCAGGCGGGCGAGACGGTGGCCTCGGTCGGTGCCGACCTCAAGCGCTTCAGCGCCGAAGCCCTGCCCGAGCTGGAGCGTCTGCTGGGTGAGCTGAGCGTGTTGTCGGTGTCCTTGCGCCGGCTCACCGAGCAGACCGAACGCAACCCCTCGGGCCTGCTGTTCGGCCGCAAGGCCGTGCCCGACGGGCCGGGCGAAACCCTTTCGCCGGGCAAGGCCCCGGCAAGCTCCAGCAAGGCGGCCAGACCATGAAACCGATGACGGGGTTCTCCTGCGGCCCGGGCCGGGTGCTGCTGCGCTGCGGGCTTGGCCTGTGCCTGTTGTCCAGCCTGGCCGCCTGCAGCCTGCTCAAGCCGCCGGCCACGCCGCCGCCGGCCTTCTATTCCTTCGATGCGGCGATTGCGCCGGGCGCGCCTGCGCGGCCCGTCCCGCCGCCCTCGCCCGCAGTGGGCGCGCCCACCTTGATCGTCAACCCGCCGCATGCGGCGGCCGGCTTCGACAGCCAGCGCATCCTCTACGTGCGATCGGCCCAGCAGCTGGAATACTTCGCCCACAGCGAATGGGTGGAGACACCGGCGCGCATGCTCGTGCCCCTGCTGGTGGCGGCGGCCGAGAGAACCGCGGCCTTCAGTGCGGTGGTACCCACGCCGGGCGCGGCTGCCGGCGATCTGCGGCTCGACACCGACATCATCCGCCTGCTGCACCAGTTCGGCAGCGGCCCCAGCACGGTGCGCTTCACCCTGCGCGCCACCCTGGTGGATGAGCGAACCCGCCGGGTGCTGGCCTCGCGTGAATTCGATACCACCCTGCCCGCCGACAGCGACGACCCTTACGGCGGCGTGCTGGCCGCCAGCCGGGCAGTGCAGGGGGTGCTGCAGCAGCTGGCGGCGTTTGCGGCCGACGCGGCGCTGGCTTGGCGTCCGCCACCGGCCCGGCCGGCCGGCACGGCGCCGCGCTGACCGGCCAGGCCCGGCAAGGCCTTTGCGGCTGGCGGCCGGCCTCGATCAGGGCTCGCCCAGCAGGCTGCCGTCGTCCGGGTTCACCGGGTTGGGCTGGCCGCTCTCGCTGAGGATGAAGCCCTCGCTGAGGATGAAGCCTTCGCTGCTGGCCACGCCGTCGGCCAGGCCGATGACCTCGCTGACGATCAGGCCCTCGCTGAGGATGAAGCCTTCGCTGAGGATGAAGCCCTCGCCCAGGATCAGGCCGCTGCCGCTGGCCAGCCAGGCCGACAGCGTGGCGGCGGGCAGGAAGGCGCCGGTCTTGCCGGTGAAGGAGCTGCTGCCGAGCAGGCTGTCGGCCAGCACCACGCCGGCCGTCAGCACCGGCTGGTTGGCCGGCACCGACTCGATCACCGACTTGACATAGGTGTT